>NZ_CP012152.1:147500-200000 GCF_001187595.1 Anoxybacillus gonensis | reverse complement strand
TTTCAATATATCACATTTCATCAATCAAAGTCAAGTTTTTTAGATGCGGCCGAGAGGACTTGAACCTCCACGGGGTTGCCCCCACTAGGCCCTCAACCTAGCGCGTCTGCCATTCCGCCACGACCGCATATTGTTAAAAAATCGACCGACTGGTGCGGGTGGAGGGACTTGAACCCCCACGCCAAAGGCGCCAGATCCTAAGTCTGGTGCGTCTGCCAATTCCGCCACACCCGCATACATGGTGAGCCATGGAGGACTCGAACCTCCGACCCTCTGATTAAAAGTCAGATGCTCTACCTACTGAGCTAATGGCTCATTACGTCAATGGCTGGGCTAGCTGGATTCGAACCAGCGCATCACGGAGTCAAAGTCCGTTGCCTTACCGCTTGGCTATAGCCCAATAAACAATTGAACATGTATGTTGAAACGCTATAAAAACTTTTTTTAATGGCGGTCCCGACGGGGATCGAACCCGCGATCTCCTGCGTGACAGGCAGGCATGTTAACCACTACACCACGGGACCAACAAGAGTGGAGGATGACGGGATCGAACCGCCGACCCCTTGCTTGTAAGGCAAGTGCTCTCCCAGCTGAGCTAATCCTCCGAAATAAAATGGAGTGAACAAAATGAGCACTCCAAAGGATGACCCGTACGGGATTCGAACCCGTGTTACCGCCGTGAAAGGGCGGTGTCTTAACCACTTGACCAACGGGCCATATTCATTATCTTCCTGGCGGAGAAGGCGGGATTTGAACCCGCGCGCCGTAAAAGAACGACCTAACGGTTTAGCAAACCGTCCCCTTCAGCCACTTGGGTACTTCTCCAATGGCTCCGCAGGTAGGATTCGAACCTACGACCGCTCGGTTAACAGCCGAGTGCTCTACCACTGAGCTACTGCGGAATAATAACAAAAGTGGCTCATACTACCCAACCAATATTATAGTTTAACTTTACTGCCTCTTCCTCTACTAGTATACTCAATGATGATGGATGCATCGAGGCAACTCGCAACTTATTCAAAGAAGCGTTGCTCGTCACTGAGCTACTGCGGAACAATCTAATCATTAGGACTGCTTATATTATATTTATTCTTTTTACGTCTGTCAACCGTCTTTTTCTCACTTGTTTTTTCTCGTTGAATAACGACGGCTTTTATAATTTAGCATATAAAGATTTGGCTTGTCAACACTCTCTTTTTATTTTTTTTAATTTTCCTCGACAGCGTCCACATACATATCGATTCGTATCCATCGCTCTTTTACGCACATATATATAATGGCATGATGTGCATTCATAATAATATTTCTTTCCTGTCTTTGCTAATACAACAGGTTTGCAAAAGCGTGGAGCTTGTACTTTTTGTAACAATTCTCGAAAATCACGATCACGATGGCGATAACCTTTTCCTTCTAAGTGCAAATGATAGTGGCATAATTCGTGCTTAATTACTTGAATGAGTTCTTCTTCCCCGTGTTGTTCGTAATATTTTCGATTCAGTTCAATGTTATGTGTAGAAAGTAAATACCTCCCGCCTGTCGTCTTTAACCGGTCATTAAATAGTGCTCGATGCCGAAATGGCTTATGAAATATATGTAACGATATGCGCTCAACAAGCTCCTGCAACTCGCGCTCATCCATTTTCTTTCCGTCCTTTCACCATTGGGCTCTTTTACTCATAACATAATAAAAAACAATTTGAAGGTGATCGTCATGCCGATGTGGCTAAAAAACCAAATGCGCCGTGCATATTATGAGAAAAATCGCGCTCAAATTAAACTTCTCAATCAATGTTGGTTTTTTTACCGGAAAACACACTGCTCATGACAGTGTGTTTTCCGATGTTGGAGGAATCATTGTTAAAGCAATGCGCTCTTTTTGCAAATCGACCGAATCAACCCATACTTTTACAATATCCCCGACTGACACAACATCAAGCGGATGTTTCACATATCGATTGCTTAGTTTGGAAATATGAACAAGTCCATCTTGTTTCACACCGATATCTACGAATACACCGAAATCGACGACGTTTCGTACTGTTCCCTCTAATTCCATACCTTTTTTCAAATCCTCCATCTTCAACACATGTTGCTTGAGGATTGGCTTCGGCAAATCATCGCGCGGATCGCGCTCTGGGCGCTTAAGTGCATCGATAATATCTTGGAGCGTCAATACCCCTATGTTCAATTCTTGTGCTGTTTCTTCTATATTTATCCCTTCAAGTGCAACTCGCAATTGCTCACTTCCGATCGCTTCTGTCGAAAAACCGAGGCGTCGTAACAATTGATACACTTCTTCATATCGCTCAGGGTGGATTGGTGTGCGGTCTAACGGCTCATCTCCATCTATGATGCGCAAAAACCCGATGCATTGCTCGTACGTTTTCGCTCCAAGGCGCGGAATATGTTTTAATTGCACACGATTTGTAAACTTCCCGTGTTCTTCACGGTATTTCACAATATTTTCGGCCACTGTCTTCGTTAAGCCAGATACATATTGCAGCAATGTTGGAGAAGCTGTATTCACGTTTACACCAACTTGGTTGACAACCGTTTCTACGACAAATTGCAACGATTGCTCAAGCTTTTTTTGCGACACGTCATGCTGATATTGCCCAACTCCTACAGACTTCGGATCAATTTTTACTAATTCAGCAAGCGGGTCTTGAACGCGTCGAGCAATCGATACAGCGCTTCGTTCCTCCACTTGCAGATGCGGAAACTCTTTACGCGCTAAATCTGATGCAGAATATACACTTGCCCCTGCTTCATTGACAATTAAATAAAACACGTTTCCTTCCCACTCAGAAATTGTATCAGCTACAAACTGCTCTGTCTCTCGCGATGCCGTTCCGTTTCCAATCGCAATTAACTCTACTTGATACATATGAAGCAATTGCTTTAATTTTTCTTTCGCTTTCTCCACCTCATTTTTCGGTGGATGTGGATAAATGACATCAATATGAAGTACCTTTCCGGTTTCATCGACGACGGCTAACTTACATCCTGTACGATATGCTGGGTCGATCCCTAAAACGACCTTGCCTTTTAACGGTGGTTGCAGCAGCAAGTTGCGTAAGTTTTCAGCGAAAATGTGGATCGCTCGTTCTTCCGCATGTTCTGTCAACTCATTTCGTACCTCTCGCTCAATAGACGGAGCAATCAAACGTTTATATGCATCTTCAATCGCCTCAGCAACAATGTCAGCTGCCGATGAGCGCTCATTTTGTATAACTTGTTTACGAATGTATGTAATGATTCGTTCAGCATCTACATCAATTGCAATGCGTAAAATTCCTTCATTTTCGCCGCGGTTCATTGCTAAAACACGGTGGGCAGGCGCTTTAGCGACCGGTTCACGGTGATCGTAATACATTTCAAATACACGCTTTTCGTCTTTTTCTACTTCTTTTCCAACAGAAACGATCATTCCTGTTTGCCACGTTTGCTGACGAATCCATTGACGAAGCGTGGCGTCATCGGACACTTTTTCAGCAATAATATCTTTCGCACCTTGGATCACTTCTTCGATCGTATGTACTTCTTTTTGCTCATCAATAAACAATTGTGCTCGTTCTGTAATCGACTCATTCGGAAACGTTAATAACCATTCTGCAAAAGGTTCCAACCCTTTTTCTTTCGCAATTGTCGCTTTTGTTCGTCGCTTTTGTTTATATGGACGATATAAGTCTTCTACTTCTTGCAGTTTCGTCGCTTTTGTAATCGCTTCTTTCAGTTCGTCCGTCAACTTTCCTTGTTCATCAATTAAACGAATCACTTCTTCTTTTCGCTTCGCTAAGTTTTGCAAGTAATGCCATTCATCTAAAATGGTGCGAATTTGCACTTCATCGAGCGCGCCAGTCATTTCTTTTCGGTAACGAGCAATAAACGGAATCGTATTCCCTTCCTCATAAAGCTGAATAACTTGTTGGACGTTGACAAACGGAATATGTAATTTCATAGCCAACTGCTTTAGTAGTTCCAAACAAAATTCCTCCTCTAAACAAAAATAGCTACACAATGTAGCTATTTTTCGACATATTAAAAATCAATAAGACCGAGACTAATTTGCAACGCTTCATCTACTTTATCCATCATCTCGTCATCTAGATGGGTAATCTTATCTGTCAGACGCTGTTTATCAATCGTCCGAATTTGTTCAAGCAAAATGACAGAGTCCCGTTCAAATCCGTAGCGCTTTGCGTCGATTTCAACATGTGTAGGCAACTTCGCTTTTTGGATTTGCGCAGTAATGGCAGCAACAATGACGGTTGGACTGAAACGGTTCCCAATGTCATTTTGAATAACAAGCACAGGGCGCACGCCCCCTTGCTCAGATCCCACTACTGGAGAAAGATCGGCAAAATACACGTCACCACGTTTGACAATCAAAAGATTACCCCCCGCTAACTAAGCGTTCAACGGTGTGGTCAGCTTCATATTCCGCAAGAAAAGCCTCCGATGCAAGCGACAAATTAATTTTCGCCATCTCCATATACCCACGTCTCATCGCTTCTCGAATTTGACGTTTTTTCCGTTCGCGGATGTACATTTTCATCGCTTGATAAATGAGCTCATTTCGGCTGCCGTTTTCTTGCTTCACAATTCCATCTAATTCGCTCACTAACGCCTGCGGTAACCGAATAACAATTTCTGTTGTTGCGCTGGATTCAGACACAAACACACACCTCCAACTAAACTACAACCACATAGTTGCTCCCAATTTACATCATACCATTTCATCATCGCGATGCAAAGTCATTTCCAGCATCATTCGTCCAAATTTTGTAGAAATTTTTCGAAAACAATCGTTCTCATTGCACCCATCTACTATAATACCGCATTTCTCACTTCAATTATACTCTTGTTTTTTAAAAAAATACGGGGAACACGATAACTAATTGTACAAGGAATTTCATAATTAATTGTGTTCAAATGGGTTGCAACATCATCAACAGAAATGCGTTCACCTTTTTGTTCACCGATGAGCGTCACTTTTGTACCGACAGGAAGCTCATACGGCAGACGAATCATCATTTGGTCCATACAAACACGTCCAACAATAGGGGCGCGCTTTCCATCAACAAGAACAGAAAAATGTTGCATACGACGTAACCAACCGTCTGCGTAACCGATTGGAACCGTACCAATCCACTCATCTACTTTTGCCTCATATGTCGCTCCATAGCTTATTTTTTCTCCAGCTTTCACCTTTTTTACATGCGTTAAACGACTATGGAGCGAGAACGCTTCTTTTAACGGATAAGGTAACAATGGTTTCATTTCTTGCGACGGTGCCAACCCATACATCGAGATGCCTAAGCGTACGGCATTAAATACTCGATCAGGATAACGCAGTCCCGCGGCGCTATTGGCGCAATGAATGAGCGGAGGTTTTGCAGGAAGCCACTCTAGCATGTGCATAAATGTATCGTATTGAAACGAAAAATAGTCAACATTTTGTTCATCGGCTGTTGCAAAATGCGTATATACTCCTTCAATAACAAACGATTCTTTTTGTTCCACTATGTTTACAATTCGTTGCACTTCTTCTTTCGTTTTAACTCCTAGTCGCCCCATCCCTGTATCCAATTTTATATGAACGTTCAACGGTTGCTCATACGGTCCATACATGAATGCTTGTTCAAACCAGTCGGCTCGAAAAACAGTTAACGCAATGTTTTGACTGGCGGCTAACGACGCATATTGAGGGTTTGTCGCTCCAAGTACGAGAATCGGTACGTCTAAAGAAACCCCTTTTTTTCTCAGCGCTAGCGCTTCATCTAAAAAAGCGACTGCTAATCTCGTTGCACCTGCTTCTAGCGCGGTTTTCGCTACTTGGATATCCCCATGTCCATAAGCGTTCGCCTTCACCACAGCAATGACTTCGACATGCGGACCGACATGCTGCTTCATCGATTGCACATTATAAAAAATGGCATCTAAATCAATTTCTGCCCATGTATCGCGATAAAATGCTTGATCCATCCTTCATACCCCTTCAAAAATGTGTTCACGTTTGATTATTTCTTTTCTCCTGGCGTCATGTCAACAAAAAAATAAAGACCCGCCATGCGAGTCTTACTTCATCATCTTTCCTTGTACGGAACGAGCAATCGCGACCATTTCATCTTTCGTTAAGTCTTGGGAAGCGAGAATAAAATCGACCCCTTTATACGTCCACGTCAACGTTCCGCTTGTCATTGCCCCAACCGCAAATCCTAAATCAACAGGCTCACCTTTAACCGTTGTCGATACGTTCGCTGTTGGTACAGCATGCGCTTTTTCTTGTACAAGCGTAAACGATTTTTCTCCGGCAAATGTCATGACAATTCGCTTGCCGTTTGCTGTTGTAAATTCTTTTTCTTCGACAAGTTTCACCCCATCGAGCTCATATGTCGGATACATGACTGGCACTGCTTGTTGATTCGCTTCTTTTGTTACTTCTTGTTCGTTTTCTAACTTCGCTCTCGTCATGTTTTTACTTACGTCAAAAGCATTATCATCAAACGCGGCGTTCCATTCTACTTTCGAAAACTCGACCGTTAACATCGGTTGCGAGTCAATATCCATAACGGTCACTTTGACTGGTGTTAAGTCTTTCTTGTTTAATGTAATCTCTTGTTTTGGCAACATTTTTTTGTTTTCGTAATTTGTTTTCGTTTGGAATATATAATGATTGTTTGTTGCTTTAAAGTCTGCTTTCGAATCAGCTAAAATGTCTTTCACGAGCGATTCATACAAGTATACTTGACTTGTATTTTGCGGCCAGTCGCTTTGAAAGCGAAAACTTTTATTTAACGCTGGCGTTAATACAAATACTCCTTCATCGTTACGCAAAATCATTTGATGTTGGTCACGCTGAGCATTTTTTAAGTTCACTCGGTAGTAGTTTGGCGACTTATGCCAAATTTCAATTTCATACACTTGTGGTTCTGTTCCTGTTTGAAGCGTCATTTTTGCTTCTGCTTTGTACCCAGACATCGTTTGCACTTTTTCATCGAGCGCTTTTAATACATCTTGTTGCGACTTTTCTCCGCAAGCGGCCAAACTGCCTACAACAAAAAGAAGCAGGCACCAAAAAAGCAATGTTCGTCTCATTTTTTCAACCCCTTTACCTCATTTGGACTTCCTTCATAAGCCATCATATGAGGTCAAGCGGGAGAATATGCAGACTAGCTTGACAAGCGTTCAATGATTACTTGAGCAACAGCATAATGTTCGCTATGAGAAATGGAGACGTGCACACGTTCAGTCAATGACGTGGAAACGATATATGGTTTACCGTTTTCATCATTTTGAATTTCAATATCGTGAAATGAAACATGTGTGCCAATCCCCGTCCCCACCGCTTTCGCATACGCTTCTTTTGCTGCAAAGCGCCCAGCCATAAACTCAACTTTTCGTTTTGACGATAATTGTTGAAAACGAATGCGCTCATTATGTGTTAAAATGCGGTCAATAAATTTTGGCTGTTGTTCGATCAATTGAGCAATACGACTTAACTCCACAATGTCAATCCCAATCCCGACAATCATCCATGTCCCTCCAATAAAGAAAAAGAAGCTATCTATGAAGACAGCTCCTATCGTTTCGCACGCGTTTTTGCTCCACGGCCACGCGTTTCATTGCGGCGTTGACGCGTCTGCACTTGTCGCTTTTTCTCTTTTTTCATCACCGGCGGCTCTTCTGTCAGCTGTACTGGCGTCATATCAGGCTCTTTCGTTAACATTTTAATACATGCGGCAACAAGTGAAACGGAATCGTGTTCTTCTAACAATTCTTCTGCTGCACGTTTGTAAAACGATAAATTGTTATGCTCAATTGTCGCCAGCAATTTTTCGATCGCTGCTCGTTGTTGACCTTCAAGCGCTTCATCTAACGTTGGCGGTTTCATACGATCCATTTTCCGCTTCGTCGTCTTCTCGATATGATGTAACTGTCCGATTTCACGAGGTGTAACAAACGTAATCGCCATTCCCGTTTTACCAGCACGTCCTGTGCGACCAATGCGGTGAACATAGCTTTCTGGGTCTTGTGGAATATCGAAATTATATACATGCGTCACACCAGAAATATCTAAACCGCGTGCAGCGACATCCGTTGCAACTAAAATATCAATCGAACCTTCTTTAAACTTACGCAGCACAGATAAACGCTTCGCCTGGCTTAAATCACCGTGAATGCCTTCAGCCGCATAACCACGCAAATTGAGCGCTTCTGCTAGCTCATCGACACGACGCTTCGTTCTTCCGAAAACGATCGCTAACTCAGGAGATTGGATATCTAATAAACGCGTTAACGTGTCAAACTTTTTCTTTTCTTGAATTTCAATGTAATATTGTTCAATGTTTGGAACTGTCATCTCTTTTGCTTTGACACGAACGAGCTCCGGATTGTTCATAAATCGCTCAGCGATACGACGAATCGGCTCTGGCATCGTCGCTGAAAAAAGAAGCGTCTGACGCTCTGTCGGCACGTGGCTTAAAATCGCCTCAATGTCTTCGACAAATCCCATGTTCAACATTTCATCTGCTTCGTCTAACACAACCGTATGCACGTTTTGCAAACGGAGCGTACGACGTTGAATATGATCAAGAATACGTCCTGGCGTACCGACAACAATATGTGGGTGCTTTTTTAATGCCCGAATTTGTCGCTCAATGTCTTGCCCACCGTAAATCGGCAACACGCGTACACGCTTCGTTGAACCGATTTTATATAACTCTTCGGACACTTGAATAGCTAACTCTCTCGTTGGCGCAACAACGATCGCTTGCACTGCATCGTTGTTCATATCAATTTTCTCAACAAGCGGAATGCCGAATGCCGCCGTTTTCCCTGTTCCTGTTTGCGCTTGACCAATGACATCACGATTTTGTAGACTAAGCGGAATCGTAGCCGCCTGAATCGGTGTTGCCTCTTCAAATCCCATTTTACTAACTGCTTTCATTACTTCTGGACTCAATCCAAATTCTTTAAATGTAACCAATGTTTTCATACTCCTTCTTCAAATAACTTACGAAAAAAGGCATTCCCGTATAGACGGAAGTGCCTTGTTGAAATTCATTCCGTAAATAGCTCTTGTTCATCATACCATTTTATGCATATGTTTTCAACAAATTGAACGTTTCTTTTTACTCATTTAACAAAGAAATGATTTCCTCTAACTTCATACCGCGAGATGCTTTTAATAAAATAACATCGCCCGCTCCCATCATCGCTTGTAAGTCTGCAGCTAATTGCGCCTTATTTGTATACGAACGAACACGTCCTTCGCTAAACCGCTTGCTTGCTCGTTCAGCGATCGCTTTGGCACGCTCTCCGTACGTAAGTACATAATCTATTTTTTGCGGATCGATCATCTCGCCAATTTGTTCGTGGAAAGCCATTTCTTGTTCACCTAATTCAAGCATATCGCCGACAACGGCAATTTTTTTACGATATTGTGTCAATTGTGCGAGCAACTGAAGCGCCGCTCGCATCGACGTCGGACTTGCGTTATATGCATCGTTAATGATCGTCACTCCGTCATGGCGTTTGATGACTTCTGTGCGCATTTTTGTAACAGATAAACGTGAAAATCCTTTCTTCATATCGGTCACATCAACAGAAGCGAAACGAGCGACTGCCATGGCTGCAAGAGCGTTCATGACATGGTGTCGGCCAAGAAGCGGCATATGAAACACTTCGTTTGGCCAATGATTTATTGTAAACGTCGTTCCGTCCGCTTGAATACGAATATCCGTTGGATAATAATCGTTTGCTGATGTCATGCCGAACGTTTGAACATGCGAAAGATTAGCGCTTTCCACACGCGTTTGCAATAACGGTTCATCTCCGTGATAAATAAACAGTCCGTCACGTTTTAGGCCTTTTACAATTTCAAACTTCGCTGTTGCAATTCCTTCACGCGAACCGAGCTCTTGTAAATGCGATTCACCAATATTTGTAATAATCGCCACATCTGGTTCAACTATGGTAGAGAGTAATTCAATCTCTCCAAACCCACTCATCCCCATTTCAACGACTGCATATTCTGTTTCTTCTTTGAGGCGGAGAAGCGTTAGCGGCACACCAATATGATTATTTAAATTCCCTTCCGTCTTTTGCACACGATATACCGTTCCAAGCAAAGAGGCGATCATATCTTTTGTCGTCGTTTTTCCATTGCTCCCTGTCACACCGATCATGCGTGTGCGAAGTTGTTTTCGATACGCATGAGCTAGCTGTTGCAATGCAACGAGCGAATCATCAACAAAAATGAGCGGCACATCTTTCGGAGCATTTGGCTCATTTGTACTCCATAGCGCAGCCGCTGCGCCTTTTTCAAACGCCTGCATGACGAATTGATGACCGTTAAATGTCGCTCCTTTTAGCGGAACGTACAAATTTCCTTGCTCAATTGTACGCGTATCTGTCGACACACCGTGAATGACAACGGAAGCAAAGCGCTCATCCACCGTGCTGTTCGGAATCATTGTTTGAATATTAGCTAATGAACGTTTAATCATATCATCACCTTAAAACACATACGTAATGTTTTGTTTTTCTTCATATCGCTCAATCGCTAGTTGAATAAGGCGTTCAATTAACTCCTCGTACGATACGCCAGTATGTTTCCATAAAAGCGGGAACATGCTAAATGGGGTGAAGCCTGGCATCGTATTGACTTCGTTAATATACGCCTCCCCATCTGCCGTCAAGAAAAAGTCGGCGCGGACTAATCCAGCTAAATCGAGCACTTTAAAAGCGGTAAGCGCCATTTGTTTCATCGTTTCGTATTCTTTATCTGTAATGTTCGCTGGAATAACTAATTCTGTATTTCCATCGACATATTTTGCTTCGTAATCGTAAAATTCTTTTTTCGGCACAATTTCCCCAACAACAGAGCAAATTGGCTCATCGTTTCCGATCACCCCAATTTCTACTTCACGGCCAACAATCGCTTCTTCGACGATTACTTTTCGATCGTAACGAAACGCCTCTTGGAATGCCACTTGTAGCTGCTCACGGTTTTTACATTTACTTATTCCTACGCTCGAACCAGCATTGGCTGGTTTGACAAAACACGGATAGCCAAGCTCACGTTCTACTGTTTCATATACGTTTTCTTCATGTTTTTCCCATTCTTTTTTCAAGAAAAAGACGTAACGTGCTTGTTTTAATCCCGCTTGCGCAAACAGTTGTTTCATAACAACCTTATCCATACCGACAGCTGATGCTAACACACCGTTCCCAACATACGGTACGTTTAATAATTCTAACATCCCTTGCACCGTTCCATCTTCTCCGTTCGGCCCGTGTAAAAGAGGGAAAATAACATCAATGCGCTCTTCTTTTTTTTCCGAACGATTTGCAATAGACGCAAGCGCTGGTAAACCTTGTTGAAAAGCAAGCTGCTTCACATGTTGCACTTCCCCTTCAATCGCTTCCCCACGCAGCCATTCTCCATTGGTCGTAATGTAAATGGGGACGACACGAAACTTTTCTTTATTTATGGCATTAATGACCGAACGTGCCGTTTGTAATGATACTTTATGTTCAGGCGATTTGCCGCCGTATAATACACCTAACGTCATTTTCATGTTCGTTCCTCCTCGACTATACGTTCACTTCATTTATTGTAGCACAACTACTTTTTTATTTATATGGTGAAACGAGCCTAGATGGTGACAATGCATATCATTTCCCTGTTTGGAAACGATAAAAATACAAAAAGGAAAAAGGTGTGTGTATATGAATACGGTGCAAATGTTATTCGTGTTAATGTTATCGATCGGTCTTATGAATCATGTTATCATCATTCCTGTTTTACTTGAAATTGCTGGGCGGGATGCGTGGATCTCGACCGTCATTGGGCTTGTGTTGCTTGTCATGTTTCTTCCTCTCATTTATTTTCCTATCAAACAATCACAACAAACGCACATCTTTCAATGGCTAAAAGAAAATATCGGTGCCCCAATGGCCTATTTTATCGCTTCTGTCACATGTTTATATTTACTTCTCATTAGTATTGTGACATTAAAAGATACAACAACGTTTACAACGACCTCATATTTAACGGGTACACCGAACTGGGCGATTATTGTAACACTTTGTATCATTTGTTTTTATAATGCTTCGATTGGCTTGCCATCGATCGCCAAAACGTCAGGTATTATTTTACCTTTCGTCGTATTGTTCGGTATATTTGTCGCTTTAGCGACGATCCCGCATAAAAATTATGAGCTGTTAAAACCGATGCTCGAAAACGGCTGGATGCCCATTTGGAAGGGAGTGATGTACGTCGCTACCGGATATGGTGAAATTGTTCTTTTACTGTTTATGCAACAACAAATGAAAACGGACATTTCTTTTATGAAACTCGTTTTATTCGGGCTTGTCGCTGCCAGTCTATCGATCGGACCGACAATTGGAGCCATTACAGAGTTTGGACCGACAGAAGCTAGTCATTTGCGTTATCCGGCTTTTGAGCAATGGAGAATGGTGAATTTAGGAACATATTTAGAGCATTTTGATTTTTTATCCGTGTATCAATGGCTAGCGGGCGCATTTATTCGCATTTCGCTTGCGACAGCGCTCATTCCAGAGCTATTTGACATAACAAATAAAGCCTCGCGACGTTGGATATTAATATTTGTATACGTTGTCATTTTCTCCGCCGCGATGGCACCGATGAGCGATGACACGTTTTTTCATATGTTAAAAAAATGGCTGCTACCGATTTCGTTTTTCTTTATTTGTTTTCTTTCGACGTTATTGTGCGTACTAGCGTTAGCGATACGTATAAAAGAAAGGAGAGCGTCCGCATGACCGCTGAAATCATTGTCGATGGACAAACGCTAAAAGAACATTTTTCGCAATGTAAAGATGTTGTGATTATGCCAGCGACCATTTATTCAGAAGAACGAAAGCCCCTCTCGCTTATTTTCATTTATTGTGAAGAATTATGTGACACGAAGTTACTCAAACAATTTATTTTCCCAACAATTACAAGCATGGGACAACGATATCCGCTATATTCAGTGACAGATATTGAAAAATATAAACAAATGCCTCTTCATTTAATCGGAAAATCGGTCTCTGCCCAACAACTAGATTTTATCGTTTTTAATGGGGACTTAGTGATTTACTTTGTGGAAGCGGAAGCGATGTATTCCATTTCGCTTGCCAATCCACCGAACCGTAATCCGGAGGAACCAAACACAGAAGTATCCATTCGCGGACCGAAAGACGGCTTTATTGAAGAAGTGGCAAAAAACGTAGCGCTCATCCGAAAGCGGCTAAAAACGAGCAGCTTGCACGTTGAACAAGTATTAATTGGTAAGAGAAGCCGGACGAAAGTTAATATTTTATATATTGAAGATATTATTAATCAAGAAACCGTTGAGGAATTAAAGCGGCGATTAAGTACAATCAACATTGATGCCTTAACAGGAACAAATCAGTTAGAAGAATTGTTAAGCGAAAAATATATTTCGTTATTTCCTGTTTTCGCTTACTCTGGACGCCCTGATTTTGTCGTCAACGCACTACTGAGCGGACGATTCGCAGTCTTTATTGACGGCTCACCAACAGCCTTAATTGGCCCGACAAACTTAACGTTTTTATTAAACACATCTGAAGACAATAGTACATCGTTTGTGTTCGTGACATTTCAACGCATTATTCGACTAATCGGGGTGAGCGTCGCTGTATTTTTACCGGGACTTTGGGTCGCTATTACAACATACCACCAAGATCAGTTGCCGTTTACATTGTTGGCAACAATCGTTCTCGCAAGGCAAGGAGTACCGCTCCCCGCCCCGCTTGAAGCGTTTATTATGATCAGTTTATTTGAAATTTTTAAAGAAGCGGGCATGCGGCTTCCAATTGCGATTGGACAAACATTATCCGTCGTCGGCGGTCTTATTATCGGTCAAGCCGCCATTAACGCTGGACTAGCGGCACCCGGAACACTCGTTGTCATGGCAACATCTGTCATTGCCACGTTTACGCTCGTGAATCAATCGCTTGCTGGGACGGTGTCCATTTTACGATTTATCGTCCTTGCTGCATCTTCTATACTAGGACTTTTCGGTTTTATCGCATCAATGTTTTTTCTGCTAATTTATACAGCTAATTTAACGTCGTTTGGTGTTCCTTATTTAGCCCCTCTTTCCCCTATAACAGGTGATATATGGAAAGTGGTTATTACAAGTGGGTGGAAAAAATTCAAACGTCGTCCGAAAATGTTAAAAACAAATGATAGCACACCGGGTGACGAATCATGACTCGCGCGCTTATTTGTTGTTTTTTTTGTTTCTTTTTAACTGGGTGCTGGGGAATGAAAGAAATTGATCATCTGGCTTATATTCATGTGATCGGCGTAGACTACGAAGACGGGCAAGTGATCGCCTACGCCCAACTTATTAGTTTTACAGGACTTGCGAAAGTCGAAGCGGGCGGAGGGAAACAAAAATCAACGGTGACCGTTGGAAAAGCGAAAGGGGAGACGTTTAACGTTGCAACAGATCGGCTATATTATGCGATTCAACAAGGTGTATCATGGGGGCATGTGAAAGGGATCGTCTTTACAGAACGAGCGCTCAAAAAAGGACTCGTGCGAGATGTCATTGATGTACTTGATCGTTACAACGAAATTCGCCATACAATCTGGACATTTACAACAACCGAATCGATTGAACATATTTTTGAAACAACACCATTTTTAGATTACTCACCATATTTTTCTTTGCTCGCTAATCCGACAGACATTTACAAACAAAGTTCTTTTATTCAACCGAAGCGCTTGAACGAATTGATTGCTGCTTCTAATGAACAAGCGGTTGTTTTTCCGCTCCCTTCCCTTGCAATTGAAAAGAAAAGTTGGAAAGAAAATAAAAAGGCAAAACCGATGTTAAAAATGGATGGCGTCTGTTTCTTGCATCGTTACAATAAACGAGCATGTATCCCACGCCATAAACTTGACGGGTTGCGCTGGGTGACAAAAGGCACAGGACGAACACCCATTTACATTCAACCAGACGGAAATATGATTGGCACACTCGTCGTGCGCGAACCGAAAGCAAGCATATCGTACAAAATAAAAAATGGTCGTCCTGTATTTACAATTGATGTACAAGCAAAAGGAAGCATCATTGAACTTCGCGAACAAATGTCTGAAAAACAAATTATTGAATACGCAACAAAAACAGTAAAGAATGAATTGGAAAGTCTATTCCAACTCGGCGTAAAAGAAGGGGTCGATACGCTTCAATTATCAAACGCTTTATATCGTCAAAACGTCAATGACTGGCGCAAATATACGACAAACGGATTCGTTTCACTGACAAATGATACGTTACAACAAATCAATGTCCAATTAAGCATTGACACATATGGAAAGTCAAAAAAATAAAAGCGATGAGCAGCTCTCATCGCTTTTTCGTTGCATATATATTCGCTTCAATCCATTCGGCAAGCGCTTCTTGCGCTGTTTTTTCACACCCTAACCAATACTGTTTCATTCGTTTTTCTAATTGATTCATTTCCTCATCGTCCATTAATACACGCAATAATTGTTGATCGTACGGCTCATTGTCATTGAGAAAATAAATGAGCTCTTTTTTTCTTAAATAGCGCAAATTCATTTGTTCTTGTCCAGGTAAATAAGAAAGAGTAAAAGCAGGCAGTTTTTTTGCGAGCACTTCACTCATCGTGACACCACCCGGCTTTGTCACAACCGCATCAACTTCATCATACAATTCGTTCATTTTTGCTCGATCGGAGATATATCGAAACGGACGGATACGCGGGTCGTTCCAACTTTTTAATTCTTCATATAAATTTTCATTTTTACCGCATAAAACAGAATACGTTAACTGTGAATGGTTAGCGTTTTTTAAAAATTGTTTCATCTTCCCTAGTCCTTGATTGCCGCCAGCCACTAAAATGTGTTTATTCATTCGTCGCTTTATTTTTTGCACAGGTACAATATGTTCATGAATCGGAATGCCTGTCACAATAACGCGATGACGCTCCATACGAAATCTCGTACATAGCGATCGTTTCGCTTCCTCATGAGGAACAAAGTGATAGTCAATCGCTGTTTTTCCCCAAATGCCGCTCAAAAAAAAGTCTGTATATACGTTTATCACAGGTACCGTTATAGCTCCTCTTTGTTTCAATCGCTGCAACACGTGTGAAGGAAACGAATGCGTACATATGACGAGATCCGGTTTTTTCTCTTGAAGAAGACGTTTCATCTTCTTTTCAAAATAAAGCAACCACGGTTCCATCGCTGGTTGTTCAAATTTTTTCATCCATCGTTGGTACATCCATTCATATGAGTGCGGTGATAGCGAAATCCAGCGAAGATAAAAGTCCGCTACTCGTCTTTCCATTTGTTCGTTACAATAACTTAAGAAATCAAGTTTTTCGCAAGAAACGTTAGGAAAACGATGTTGCAATGAATATATAAGCGCATCGGCCACTTGATGATGGCCAGATGACATTTGAAACAAAGGTAGTACGAGAATGTTCATCATTATGCGAACTCCCTTTAATTTGTTTTTCTTCTTTTCACATATAGCCCAATGAAAAATAAACTAAAAAACACAATCATTATCCATGGTAATAAGTAAAGAGGAATATGTATACGCTCCCCAAGAAACTTCCCGACAAATATAAATAAACTAATCCAAAACGCTGATCCAGCAAACGACAAAAAAAGAAACGGGAGAAATGGAACGCGAACAACTCCAGCCATGTATGGAGATAACTGACGAACACCCGGAATAAAATAGCCAAATGTAATAATCCAAGGAGCGCGTTTTCGAAAGTGGCGATAAACATACCGATAACGCCGACGATGAAAACCAATATAATGTCCATATTTAAATAACAGCGCTGAACCGAATGTATAGCCAGCCATATAGGCAACAACCATCCCAACTGTCGCCCCAGAAATCGCGAAAAATAAACTTTTGAATAAATGTAATTGATCGTGTGAAATAAATATGCCCACGAAAAACAGAAGTGACTCTTCGGGTGCAGGGATGCCGACAATACCGAAAAATAATGATAGAAACAATACAATATAACCGTGGGATTGAATATACATGAAAATGTCGTTCGCTTCCATTTCTCCGTTCCCCTTTATTGTTCGTTCACTTTTACCCATTGAACAGAAGAATGTTGCAATAATTGTTCTAATGCTCGTAACATGTTCGCTGGTGCATGTTGATCAGCTCCGATGGTCGAACCGCTATCATGCAATACGATGATCGCCCCATCTTTTATACTATTCGTTAATCGTTCATAAAGCCGCTCAACGCTCATTGAAGCTTTCCAATCACCAAGAATATATGTCCACATGACGATTTTATACTTTTTTTGCATCAGCACCGTCCATATGTTTAAATGTCCCCATGGCGGACGATAGTATACCGGACGAACGCCTGTCATGTGCTCAATGACACGTGCTGATCGTTCAAGCTCCCATTCCGTAACAAACGGCGGAAGAAACCAGTTGCTCGTATGGTAATAATGGTGCAAACCGATCGTATGCCCTTCCTCATACATTCTTTTAATAAGATGTGGATATTTTTTCGCCTTCCAGCCGACAACGAAAAACGTCGCTTTTACATTGTATTTTTTCAATAAATCAAGCAACTGAGGCGTGTACACCGGATCTGGACCATCGTCAAACGTCAATGCTACACCGTTTTTCACCTTCTTTTGTACACGAAGTGAGAAAATGCGGACAATCAACGTTGGGAATATGCTATAAATGAGAAATAGTGTGATGAGCCATATGTAAATCAAACGTCAAATCCCCTTTCTCGATTATACAAAAAGATACATGAAGTATGGAACAAAGAGCGTTTTTTAAAAAACAAATGGAGCTTTCTTTTCATCGACACAACATGCAAATGTTGTCGATTTCCGGGGAAATTTCCCGAAAAAAAGGCGATGTTAGAACACATCGCCTCCATTGTACCATATGTCTTGACAACTACACAGGGTAAACCCCATGCTTTCGTTCAGAAAATACCACATATTTCGACATATATGCATCTAATCGTCGAATGAGTTCAGAACGCAACTCATTTGGCGCAATAATGCCATCGACAACCATTTCAGAAGCAAGTCGGTAAATATCGATGTCTTTTCGATATTCTTCACGTTTTTGCTCAATAAAAGCGGCTCGCTCTTCTTCTGGCAGTTCAGCAATTTTATTGGCATATACCGCATTCACGGCTGCTTCTGGTCCCATGACAGCAATTTGTGCATGTGGGAAAGCTAAGCAACAATCCGGTTCAAAGGCTGGACCTGCCATAGCATATAATCCTGCTCCGTATGCTTTTCTGACAATGATTGAAATTTTCGGCACGGTTGCTTCTGACATCGCTGAAATCATTTTTGCACCATGACGAATGATTCCCGCTCGTTCCACTTTCGTTCCGATCATAAAGCCAGGGATGTCTGCTAAAAAGATGAGCGGAATATGAAACGCATCGCAAAGTGTAATGAATTTCGCAGCTTTATCTGCTGAATCGTGAAACAACACGCCGCCCTTCATGCGCGGTTGATTAGCGATAATCCCAACCGGTTGGCCGTTGATGCGTGCAAGACCTGTAATGAGTTCAGGTGCAAACAACTTTTTTATTTCACAAAACGTTCCTTCATCGATCACGCGGTCGATTAAATCGTACATATTGAACGGGGCATTTTGATTTTTCGGAATGATTTCTTCAATCGTTTTATCAAACGCCTTTGGCTCTCTTGGCTCCGCCACCGGCGGTTTTTCACTAAAATTGGCTGGAAAGTACGACAAATATTTACGTGCAAAGGCGATCGCTTCTTCTTCCGTTTTCACAAGCACATCACCGCAACCTGAAACTGAACAATGCATGCGAGCGCCACCCATCTCCTCAAGTGTCACTTTTTCACCGATAACCATTTCCGCCATGCGCGGTGAACCGAGATACATCGACGCGTTTCCTTCGACCATAATAACGATATCACAAAACGCAGGGATGTATGCACCACCTGCTGCTGATGGTCCGAACAATAAGCAAATTTGCGGAACTTTTCCAGACAATTTAACTTGATTGTAAAAAATACGTCCTGCTCCTCGTCGTCCTGGGAACATTTCAATTTGATCCGTGATGCGCGCACCAGCGGAATCGACTAAATATAAAATAGGGCATCGTAGTTTGTCAGCCGTTTCTTGAATGCGAATAATTTTTTCTACTGTTCTTGCTCCCCATGAACCTGCCTTGACGGTCGAATCATTTGCCATGACGCATACCGTTTGTCCGTTAATTTTTCCGACCCCTGTCACGACACCATCTGCCGGCAGTCCGTCCGCTAAACAGTTTGCGAAAAATGCATCTTCAAATTGTAGTCCTTCATCAAATAACAGTTTCAAGCGATCGCGCACAAACAATTTCCCTTGCTCAGCGTTTTTTTCGTGATATTTGCGCGCTCCCCCTTGTTCAATTTGTTTTCGTTTTTGTTGTAGTTGTTCAACAAGCGATAATTGTTCGTTTGAAATCATACCTTACTCCCCTTTGTACACCGGTTTTCGTTTTTCTTTGAATGCTTGTAACCCTTCTAACCGATCGTTTGTATGAATCGTTCGCTCATATGCCATTTGTTCAATGACAAGCCCTGTATGCATATCGACTTGCACGCCATGGTTTATTGCTGCTTTCGCTTGAGCAACGGCAATCGGGGCGTTATTCGAAATCGCTGTCGCGATTGTAAACGCCTCATCTAACAATTGTTCAGCAGAAACGACGCGCTCGACTAAACCAATCCGCTCCGCTTCTTGTGCTGAAATGCGCCTTGCTGTATAAATCATCTCTTTTGCGCGCCCGATACCAATCAGCCGTGGAAGACGTTGCGTCCCTCCTGCACCGGGAATGATGCCAAGCGCTGTCTCTGTCAGTCCCATCGTGGCATGTTCAGCAGCGATGCGAATATCACATGCGAGCGCCAATTCAAGTCCACCGCCAAAAGCTCCACCGTTCAGGGCACAAATGACAGGTTGGGGCAATTGTTCGAATCCGTTGATCGTCTCTCGAATGAGCGCAACCGTTTGACGCACTTGTGTTTCATTCATTTTTGCCCGCTCTTTTAAATCTGCCCCTGCGCAAAATGTTTTTTGTCCCGCACCTGTGACAATGACTGCCCGCACGTTCCGATTTAACTTCAGTTCCGCTTGAATGCGCTGCAGTTCGTTTAACATTTTTAATGAAAGAGCGTTCGCCGCATCCGGTCGATTTAGCGTGACAACCGCGATCCCTGCATCAATCGTAGAATAAAGGACAGCTTCCATCATTATACATTCCCCCTTACAACGTTCAGGTGATGGCTCGTAAGCGGACGGCCAATTTTCTCTTCTATCCATCGTGCTGCTTCTGTTAAAGGTTCTAGCTGGACACCGCATTCGATCCCCATTTGTGTAAGCATATATACTAAATCGTCTGTCGCTAAATTCCCAGATGCCCCTGGAGCATACGGGCAACCACCTAACCCACCGAGTGAGCTATCAAAAATGGTTATGCCCATTTGCAGCGATGCAAACACGTTTGCAAGCGCCATACCGCGCGTATTATGAAAATGAAGTGCTATCTTCTCAGCT
This sequence comes from Anoxybacillus gonensis, assembly GCF_001187595.1. Lineage (GTDB taxonomy): Bacteria > Bacillota > Bacilli > Bacillales > Anoxybacillaceae > Anoxybacillus > Anoxybacillus gonensis. The sequence goes on along the minus strand of NZ_CP012152.1, from coordinate 179,362 downwards.
GGAAACCGCTTCAACAGCCGTTCTAATGTTTGTTGGACTTGGACAGGATTCGCGACACCGATCGTATCACCGAGCGACAGCTCATCAATCCCAAGCTCAAACAATCGTTCAGAAACAGAGATGACGCGTTCAATGCTGACTGCTCCTTCGTACGGACAACCGAACACAGTTGATACGTAACCGCGAACTGTTTTGTTTTCTCGCTTCGCTTCGTCAATCACTTCTTTTAACACAACATACGTTTCTTCCATCGATTTATTAATATTTTTTCGATTATGTGTTTCGCTTGCCGACATAAATACAGCGACTTCATCAATATTCGCTGCTAGCGCACCTTCTAATCCTTTTTTGTTTGGCACAAGCGCAGCATATGTCACTCCTTCTACTCGCTCAATGCGGGAAGCGACTTCATACGCATCGGCAAGCTGCGGAATCCATTTCGGATGGACAAACGACGTCACTTCAATATATGTCAATCCCGTTTGCGAAAGTTGATTAATCCATGCAATTTTATCTTCCGTTTGAATAAATGTCGGCTCATTTTGTAACCCGTCACGCGGACCAACTTCTTTCACTGTTACGCGCATACATACCCCCCTATTCGATTTCGATTAATACGTCCCCTTCGTTTACGAAATCTCCCTCTTGTACACGAATCGCTTTGACTACCCCACCTACTTGTGAAGCGACTGGTATTTCCATTTTCATCGATTCCAAAATGACAACATCTTGTCCTTCTTCAACGACATCACCTACTTGCACAACAATTTTCCATACGTTCCCTGCCATCAATGCGACAACTTCATGCATGTGTTTTGCCTCCTTTTTTCATATACGTATTCACAAAGTTTGTTGTCGTATGCCCTTGTTGAAATGCTTCATGTGTCAATACAGCCATTAACATCGGTATATTCGTTTTAATTCCTTCGATTTTATATTCATGTAATGCTTCAATCATCGTTGCGATAGCTGTTTGTCGATCACTTCCTTTGACAATACATTTAGCAATCATCGGATCGTAAAAAGGGGTAACGACAGAACCGCTTTGTACCGCAATTTCATGGCGTACATGTTCCCCGCTCGGCAGTTGTAAAGATGTAATCGTTCCAGGAGAAGGGAAAAATGTGTTTGGATCTTCGGCGTAAATACGCACTTCAATCGCATGCCCTTCTCGTTTTACTTCAGCTTGTGAAAAAGGAAGTTTTTCTCCCGCTGCAATGCGTAGTTGTTGTTCGACAATGTCAATGCCTGTAATTTCTTCTGTGACAGGATGTTCTACTTGCAGACGTGTATTCATTTCAAGAAAATAAAAGTTTTTTTGTTCATCCACGAGAAATTCAATCGTCCCTGCGTTTGTATATCCAATATGTTTTGCTGCTTGTACAGCTGCCTCTCCCATTTTTTTGCGCGTTTCTTCGTCTAAAAACGGGGATGGGGCTTCTTCAACAACTTTTTGATGTCGGCGTTGAATGGAGCACTCTCTTTCCCATAAATACACGCAGTTTCCATGTTGATCGGCTAACAGTTGAATTTCAATATGGCGCGGATTATCAATATATTTTTCGACATACATCGCTCCATCTCCAAAAAAGGAAGCGGCACGATTTTTGTTTCCTTCAAATGCTTTGCGTAGCTGCTCTTCGTCATAAACAAGTTGCATGCCAATCCCTCCGCCGCCTGCCGATGCTTTCAACATGACCGGATAGCCGATGTTGTTTGCTACATGTACTGCTTCATCGACATCAGCAAGCGGAAAGGAGATGCCGGGCACAATCGGCACCCCTGCTTCCGCCATCGTTTGTCTTGCTTCAATTTTACTCCCCATTTTCGCGATGACATCCGGTTTTGGACCGATAAAGACGATCCCTTCCTCTTCGCATCGACGAGCAAATGTTGCATTTTCTGAAAGCAAACCGTAGCCAGGGTGAATAGCTTCCGCGTTCGTTTCTTTTGCAATCGAAATGATTTTTTCGATATTTAAATAGCTCTCATTCACGCGAGCTTTTCCAACCATATGCGCCTCATCCGCTTGTTTTACATGAAGCGAGTCGGCATCCGCCTCCGAATAGATGGCGACCGTTTGAATGCCGAGCTTTTGGCACGTGCGAATGATACGTAAAGCAATTTCCCCTCGATTAGCAATAAGTACTTTTGAAAACATGCTCTTCCTCCCTTATACATGCTTTTTCTGTTCGACTCGTTCACGCGCCCATTCGCGCAATTTAAATTTTTGAATTTTCCCTGATGCAGTCATCGGATATGATGTTGTAAATTCGATATATCGCGGAATTTTATGGCGCGATATGCGCCCTTCACAAAACGAACGAATGTCTTCGGCGGTAGCGTGTTCTCCTTCTTTCAAAATGATCCACGCCATCACTTCTTCTCCATACGTTTCATCTGGAACACCAACAACTTGCACATCGAGCACTTTTGGGTGTTTGTATAAAAATTCTTCAATTTCCCGCGGATAAATATTTTCTCCACCACGAATGATCATATCTTTTAATCGCCCTGTAATGCGGAAGTAACCGTTCTCATCCATAACCGCTAAGTCTCCTGTATGCAACCAGCCTTCCTCATCAATCGCCTCGCGCGTCGCAGCAGGGTTGTTATAATATCCTTTCATGACATGGTATCCGCGCGTACATAACTCACCTTGAACACCCGGTGGCACTTCTTGATTTGTAGCTGGGTCGACAATTTTCACTTCCACATGTGGAAGTGCGCGTCCTACCGTTTCTACTCGCAATTCGATCGGATCGTCCGTACGCGTCTGTGTAATGACAGGTGAAGATTCCGTCTGTCCGTATGCAATAGTAATTTCTTTTGCTCCCATCTTTTCAATGACTGCTTTCATCACTTCAATCGGGCAGTTCGATCCTGCCATAATACCTGTGCGTAAAGAAGATAAATGATATGATGCAAAATCAGGATCGTTTAATTCCGCGATAAACATCGTTGGCACGCCATGGAGCGCCGTACATTTCTCATCTTGCACCGTCTGCAACACTTGTTTTGGATGGAATTGCTCAAGAGGTACCATTGTTGCCCCAACTGTCACACAAGCAAGCGTTCCGAGCACGCAACCGAAACAATGGAAAAACGGTACAGGAATACATAAACGATCTTCTTTTGTTAATTTCATGCACTCAGCAATGTAATACGCGTTATTGACAATGTTATGATGTGTAAGCATGACGCCTTTTGGGAATCCTGTCGTTCCTGAGGTATATTGCATGTTGATGACATCATGTGGTTCGAGGGAGTTCATTCGTTCATCTAGTGCTGCGTCTTCGACATATTCCGCCATGGCTAAGAGGTCGTTCCATGAAAATGTTCCAGGATAACGTTGTTCACCTAATACGATGACGTTTCGTAGTTGTGGAAGTCGTTTTGCCCGCAGTTTTCCAGGTTCACAATAAGCAAGTTCAGGTGCAATTTCGTAAATCATGTCGATATAAGAAGCGTCGCGGTACTGTTCCATTAAAATAATCGTTGTGGCATCGGATTGCTTTAACAAATATTCGAGTTCTGCTGTGCGATAATTTGTGTTTACTGTAACAAGTACTGCTCCCATTTTTCCTGTCGCAAACTGGCATGTAAGCCATTCCGGTTTATTCGTTGCCCAAACAGCAATGTGCTCTCCCACTTCAATGCCAAGTTTCATCAATCCTTTCGCAACGAGGCGACAGTAATCGTTGAATTGACGATACGACCAACGCAATTGACGGTCCGCATACACAACCGCTTCATGATCGGGATGGATGGACGCTTTTTGTTCAAGCAACTGACCAACTGTAATATGAAGCATGCTTCCCCCCCTCTAGCATCCTAGTTGACGAGCAATGACTAGCCGCTGAATTTCTGATGTTCCTTCGCCAATTTCCATCAGTTTGATGTCGCGAAGATGACGTTCAACGCCGTATTCTTTCATATATCCGTATCCACCGTGAATTTGAATCGCTTGATTACAAATATGAAATCCTGTTTCGGAAGCAAATAATTTTGCATACGCTGCTTCTTTTGTAAACGGCTTGCCTTGATCTTTTAACCATGCCGCCTTGTACACCATATTGCGCGCAAGCTCCAATTGCATTGCCATGTCAGCAAGTTTAAACTGGATGGCTTGAAATTTCGCGATTGGTTGCCCGAACTGTTTTCGCTCCTTTGCATACTGAAGCGCTTTCTCGAATGCGGCTTGCGCGATGCCGACAGCTAACGCCGCAATGGAAATGCGTCCTCCATCTAGCGTATATAAAAACTGCTTAAATCCTTTTTTCGGATCGCCTAATATATTTTCTTTTGGCACACGTACATCTTGCAAAACAAGCTCACACGTATTGGATGCACGAACGCCCATCTTGTCATAATGACAATTAATCGAAAACCCTGGCGTATCCGTCGGAACGATGAGCGCAGAAATGATATTTTTTCCTTGTTCATCCTTTCCTGTGACAGCGGTTACAATCACTTGGCGGGCATAACCTGCATTTGTAATCCAACATTTTTCTCCGTTAATGACGTACTCATCGCCATCTAGAATCGCGCGCGTTTGCGTTCCGCCCGCATCAGACCCTGCGTTTGGTTCCGTCAATCCGAACGAGCCGAATGCCTCCCCTTTTGCCATCGGTACAAGCCACTCTTTCTTCTGCTCTTCTGTTCCGAAATAGTAAATTGGACTAGCACCGAGCGATACAGCTGCTGCATAACTTAACCCTGTTCCGCCACACGCTCGACCAATTTCTTCAACCGCAATCGCATACGAAATCGTGTCTCCACCAGAACCGCCATATTGTTCAGGGAACGGAATGCCAAACAGTCCAAGCTCGCCCATTTTTTTGAACGTCTCAATTGGAAAAACGGCCTCCTCATCCCATTTCGACGCGTATGGGGCAATTTCCTTTTCCGCAAAATCGCGAACCATCTCTTTAATCATTTGTTGTTCTTTCGTTAATTCAAAATGCATCGCTTTTCTCCTCCTCTATAAAAATGAAAATATATGAAACCAACAAGCCTGTTTTGATAGCAAACCGACTAGTTGGTCTGTACGCTATGCAACATTCGTCATTCGTCGCCCACATGCGACAAAAGAAATGACGAAATATCTTCATCTCGCTTCGCCTCTTCTGTCAAAAGCGAATGTAAAATTAAATCATTAAAGGCTGTGGCGATTTGTTCAATCGACATCGGTCCATCAGGCTTATACCATTTATACATCCAGTTCACCATGCCGATGATCGACAATCCCGCAATTTCAATAGGCACTTCTGCACGAAATTGTTTTGCTTCAATACCTTCACGAAGCACTTGAAAAATAATTTGCTTATACTGCTCACGTTTTGCGTTAATTTTTTCAGCGTATTCCGGCTTTAAATATGCTGCCTCTTGATTGAACACTGTAATGTGCGGTTTATATATATGGAAAACCCTTACAAACGACTGGATGATTGCACATAGCCGTTTAGTTGGTGTCTTATATTTTACATATGCTTCTTGCGCTTTATTTAGCACATACGTAATAAATACATCATGAATATGGTAAAGCAGTTCGTCTTTCGACTTAAAATTATGATAAAATCCCCCTTTTGACGCTCCACATTCAGCAACAATTCGATCAACCGTCACCCCGTGATATCCATATTTTTCAAACAACGTGAGCGCCGTTTCAATAATGCGGTCTTTTAATTGCTTTTCAACCATGCGTACAAACTCCTTTTTGTTGTATTTTAACACAATTTTCAGAAAAGTTAAATGATTTTCTCGTTCTAACAAGTAGTATTTTATTAAGAAAAAAGAAACTATTGAAATGTTTTACATTTTTAAATATAATAATATTCAGAAAATTTTAAAAGGTGGCTGCAATGAATATAAACAAATATATCCATAACCTAACAACAATTCTTACACCTTATTTCAACGTTTATCGAGATGAAAAGCTTGGCACATTGTCTTTACCTTTTTATGCGCATTATCACCGACGTGATGAGAAATATTTTATGACAAAAAAGTCTAAAATTTGGGCTGTTGAAAATGAGCAATTTATTTTTGTGTGGCAAAAAGAAAATATCGTGACAAGAGAAGACATCATACAATTCTCTCAAACATTTATCAATCATGTGCCGAACTACATATCCAACCATCAAGATCATATGTCTACCGTTTTCATCGGGGCAATTGTCGCACCAAATGCATGTGATGAAGCAATAAAGGAGGTGAAACGATTTCGCAAGCTACAATTTATTCGTTTCGGATTACACGGTTGGCTCGAGTGTTATATGGCTATCATCGCTTTAGACTCAAAACAATTATTTACTCACCGAAAAGCTCGGTCGTTTACACATGTTTTCGAAAAACCATTTGAGGAGGATGTGCGTTGAACTTATTAACGTTGTTACTTGTTTGCGGAATCATTTTAGTCATTGCCTATTTTACATATGGACGCTTTCTCGAAAGACAATTGAAAGTCGATAGCAACCGGAAAACACCAGCGTATGAAATGTATGATGGTGTAGATTACGTGCCAGCAAAAAAACCTGTTTTACTTGGACATCATTTCGCTACAATCGCTGGAGGGGGACCAATTGTAGGCCCCATCACTGCTGCCGTGTTCGGTTGGTTTCCTGCTGTTTTATGGATTATGATCGGAGGCATTTTTATTGGCGGTGTTCATGACTATACATCATTGCAAGCTTCGATTCGCCATAAAGCACAATCGATCGGGACGATTATTAAACAATATATGGGAAGTCGCGGACAAGTATTATTTTTAACTTTCTCTATCGCGACACTTATGCTCGTTGTTGGTGTATTTATTATTTTAGTTGCAAATACGTTTGTCGCTGTTCCAGAAGCGGCTACAGCGTCTGTTTTATTCCTCGGCATTGCGATTATTTTTGGTTTTTTCGTTAATCAAATGCGAATGAACTTATTTATAGCCAGCGTGCTAGGGGTTATCGCTATGCTCTTATCTGTATGGGTTGGCATTCAATATCCACTTTCGTTAAGTGCAACAACATGGTCACTTATTTTACTAGGTTACGCATACGCTGCATCGGTATTACCTGTCTGGATTTTGTTACAACCACGCGATTATTTAAACTCATTTCTTTTATACGGCATGATTGCTGGGGCTGCTGTCGGCATGATTATCGCTGCACCGACTATTCAGTTTCCAGCGTTTACAGGTTTTTATCACGAAAAACTCGGATTTTTGTTTCCAATTTTGTTCATTACAATCGCTTGCGGTGCTATTTCAGGCTTCCATTCGCTCGTATCATCTGGAACGACGGCAAAACAGCTTGATAATGAGAAAAACGGGAAATTTATCGCCTATGGTGGTATGTTGTTAGAGAGCTTTTTGGCAATCATTTCAGTTGGAACGGTCGCGTATTTAACACAAGCTGACTTTGCGACTCGTATGAGTGAACTTGGTGGACCAATTGGTACATTTTCTGCTGGTGTTGGTTATTTTATGTCCCATGTCGGCATCCCAGAAGCAACAGCAGTTACATTTACCGCACTTACAGCATCCGCTTTCTTATTAACAACATTAGATTCGGCAACACGGTTAATGCGCTACGCCATTCAAGAACTTGGTGAAGAGCGGACAAACGCATTTAAAAATAATCATGTCGCAACAACAGTTGGTCTTATTGGCGCTGGAGCGCTTGCATTATCAGGAACATGGCAGTCCGTCTGGCCGCTTTTCGGGGCAGCGAATCAAATGCTCGGTGCACTTGCTTTGTTAGCTGTTTCCGCATGGCTCATGAAAATTGGCGCCAAATCGTTTTATGTTGTCATCCCAATGGTGTTTATGCTCGCTGTCACGATTGCTGCTCTTTGCGTGTTAATGTACCAAAACGCATTAACACAAAATTGGCTATTAGCTGGTTCTGCTTTCATCCTTTTCGTTTTATGCATTTTCTTGGCTATTGAAGGATGGGGAGCGATGACGAAAACAACGAAAAAAGAAGTCGTTTCTTACCACCGATAAATGAAATGAAGCTAGCGCTTTTATTGCGCTAGCTTCGTTTTCATATATGGTCGCAAAGTTGAAAATGGAATAAGAAATTCGCGAATGCCTGCGGCGTATGGGGCTATTTCATAAAGGCCGTAATAGACGACAATACCATCTTTCGTCATATAATAAGGTTGATCATTTGGCATCTTTTGCACAACAGCGATGGCGTTGTCAAAATACAAATCGTTTTCTTTTTTTATTTGAGCCATCACTTCGTCTATAATCACTTGTTTGTATTTCGTTCCTTTTTTAAATAAGTCGCTTAGTTGCAACGATTTCCCTGTATGGAAATCGAAATTGTTTGGCACTTTCACTGTCATTCCGTGCGCCCCACCTGTATAGCTATATAACGTAACAGGAATGCTTAAAATGCCACGTTGATTGTACGTCACCTCATAATTACTGACTGCCGCATGTAGCCGATATGGAAATCCTTCCTTTTTACTGATCGCCATATTTTCTCGCGCTTGCTTTTCTACTTCACGTTTTAAATCAAGCGACTCCTTTCGCAATAAACGATTGACTTGGCGTTGGAACGATTGGTTGATCGAGCCGGATACAATCGGAATGTTTAAATCGACTTCCATCAGTTCATTTGTATATTTCATTTGCTTCGTTGTCACAGTAAGTGGCTGACTGTACGCCGTCAATATAAATAACGCCAACACCATCATCCATATCGTCCGTTGTTTGAACACGATGTTCACCTCGTTTGTTTTACCGAAAGTTTGCGTTGAAACAAACGGGTTTATACATCATCGCTATGATTTATTTTAACATTTGTTTCACTAACTCTCGATTTCGCTCCTTAAACGCTTCGTGGTGAGATGAAACCATCGCATACGGATCGGCAGTTGGTTCAATAAACCGTTTCGCGCTATTTACTGCATTCGCTGCGTCTTGGAAAGCCCCTGTAAGTAAATATAACTTCCCATCATATTTCAAAATATCTCCTGCTGCATATAAACCTGGAACAGAACATTCACCTTTTGCGTTCCCTGCAACATAATGATCGTCTACCATTTGAATTGGCAGCTCGCTATTCATAAGCAATGAAGCATCTCGTTCATACCCATGGCTAATAATGACATCATCTACATCGAGTTCAAACACATCGCCCGTTTCATGATTTGTCAATACCACTCGCTCAATCGTTTCATGATTCGCACTAGCAACTAATTTTGTAATGGACGTATGAAAAAAGCAAGTTGCTGAACTGTTCAATAATTGCGTCACTGGCGCTTCATGCCCTTTTAACGATTCATTGCGATAAGTCACATATACTTTTTTGGCAATCGGCACGAGCTCATTTGCCCAATCAATCGCTGTATTTCCCCCGCCTGAAATGATCACCGTTTTCCCTTTAAACTGTTTTAACGATTTCACCGTATAATGTAAATTTGTAATTTCAAATTTTTCGGCTCCTTCAATTTGAAGCTTTTGCGGTTTTAATATACCGCTTCCTACTGCAATAATAACCGTTTTCGACACATGTTGTTGTCCGGATGATGTTTGTAAAACAAATATCCCATCCTCTCTTCGCCGAATCGCTTCAACTTTTTCATTTAATACAACGGTTGGATGAAAGGTCATCGCTTGTTTAACAAGTTGCTCACGTAATTTCTCTCCCGTAATCGGAGCATGTCCCCCAACATCCCAAATCATTTTTTCTGGATACACATGCAATTTCCCACCTAATTGTGGCTGATATTCAATCAGTTTTGTTTTCATTTCTCGAAGTCCACTATAAAACGTCGCATACAGCCCCGCCGGACCGCCTCCAATAATCGTCACATCGTATAGTTGTTCCATCGCTATCACCTTTTAAATTTGATTATCATTCTCATTTAAATATACATCTTTTTTCAAACTTTTACAATGTAAAAAAGACAGGCTTATGCCTGCCTACTTTTTGCCTGTGTAAATGAAAATGGCGTCACGAAGAAACTCCGCCATTCCTGGCTGTTTTTGATCGTAGTATGCTTTAAACCGTTCATCATCCACATACATTTGTGCCAATCCTGCATGTGCTTCTTTTGAGTAATGGTCCCAAAAATAGCCTAACCATTGACGATGCAAATCGGCTGCTTTTTGGGCAAGCTCTCCCGCTGGGTCGCCAGTCAAAAACGCTTCATGCAATACGCGTAATACTTCTTCGCCAAGCTTTGTTACTTCTTCGTATTGTGCTTGCGTCATGTTTTTTACTTTTTCGTTTGATTTGTTCACTTGCTCATCGCCGTATTTTTCCCGAATTTCTTTGCCATATTTTCGTTCGTTCTCGTCAATGAGCTGCTGTTTAAACGCCTCAAATTTTTCTTTGTCGCTCATCATCATTCTCCCTTCTTTCGCTAATAGTGTTTTTTCGACATTGGCGATTAACGCCTCTAATCGCCTCCGTTCTGCCAAGAGTTTTTCGCGATGCTGCTTCAACGCCTGTACGTCGTCAAATGACGGGGACGTGATGATTTGCTTAATCGTTTCTAAATCAACCCCAAGTTCGCGATAAAACAAAATTTGCTGGAGTTGGTCTACCTCTTTCGGGCCGTATATGCGATAGCCTGAGGCGTTTACTCTCGCTGGCTTCAAAAGACCGATTTCATCATAATATCGCAGCGTTCGGCTCGTAACCCCCGCCAATTTCGCTAGTTGCTGCACCGTATATTCCATTCGCTCACCTCCTGACAATTTCATGATAAACGTTTACGTAACGTCAATGTAAAGCAAAAAAATAAAAAATCTCGCCATAAAATTAGGAGTTTTTGCTACATGTTTTCTCTCTTTCTTTTATACATTTGTTGAAATTCTTGAAAGTCGGTATGATTTGTAATTGGATTGATGAGCGGAAAATCAAAGTATTCACTTATCCATTTAAAATCTTTATCATTATTACTAACTAACGGGATGCGATGTACAATAGCTGTCGCTGCGATGAGCGCATCTGGTCCTTTCGGAACTCTTCTACCGAATAATTTTGCCTTTCTTCTAATTTCGCCTGCCTTCATAGCAATCGGACTAGTAATATCAATAATTTCATCTATCATCTTGTATACGTAATCCTCTCTAATTTGCTTAACGATTGGATTCGTTTCAATTTCGTAGTGAGACATGAGCTCCATTTCAATTACAGTATTAATGACCAACGACTGTTCACTTTTAATTAATTCACGTATATAAAAAACAACATCTGGATAACCCATTTCGTGAGCGACCCAGATGTTGCTATCGATTAACTTTCGGCACACGTTTCATCCTCCCGATCATATTCTCGATTGGCAATTCGAATGCTTTCTTCTACTCCCTTTACGCTAAAATAATCAGCACTACCTGCTAGTTTTTCAGCGAGGACTAACTTCTCTTCTTTCGTTAACCGTTTTCTTTCAGGTTTCAATATGACCTTATCTCCCTCCTCAATAATCACGATGGCATGTTCCGTTTCAAATAAAACGTTGTTTTTTCGAGAATAAACCCACCTTTTCAACAATTCAAAATCATTTGCTGAAATACGCATCTCCACCCCTCCTTTCAATATTTTTACCTTATTATAACAAATTTCGCACCGTACACAATATGCAATTATTTAACCAACCCGTGTTTAAATGCATAAATGACCGCTTGCGTCCGGTCTTGGACGTCTAGTTTCGCTAAAATATTGCTGACGTGGACTTTGACCGTTTTTAACGAAATAAACAGCTCCTCGGCAATTTCTTGATTCGTTTTTCCTTGTGCAATGAATAACAACACTTCCATCTCGCGACTCGTTAGTTTTTCGTGTGGAAGCGATTGTTTCCGCATGTTGTTCATCATTTTCCCCGTTACTTCTGGTTCGAATACCGATTGCCCATGAAACGTGGCACGAATCGCATTCGCAATTTCGCTTGCTTTCGACGTTTTTAACATATAACTGACTGCCCCTGCTTCAATCGCTGGATATACTTTATCATCGTCTAAAAAACTTGTGACAATCATAATTTTTGCGTCTGGCCAAGCGCTGATAATTTGTTTCGTTGCTTCAATGCCGTCCATCGGCTCCATCACTAAATCCATTAAAATAATATCCGGGCGAAGTTGAAGCGCAAGTTCAACCCCTTTTTCTCCGCTTTCTGCTTCCCCGACAACTTCCATATCCGGTTGGGCAGATAAATACGCAGAAACACCAAGCCGCACCATTTCATGGTCATCGACAAGCAATACTTTAATCACCTTGCTTCCTCCCTTACACAAGCGGTACTTTCACTTCTAGCCGAGTTCCTTTATTTTTTGCGCTAACGATTTTTAACGTCCCACCGATTTCGGTCGCTCGTTCGTACATATGCTGTAAGCCATAAGAGCCGCTTTTTGTCCGCTCGACATCAAAGCCCACTCCATCATCCGACACGCGCAAAATGACAAATCCATCTCGTTCAAGCAACAATACTTCTAGCATCGTCGCTTTCGCATGACGAAGCGTATTAGATACCGATTCTTGTAAAATACGGAATAAATGATCTTCCACCCCGCGATCAAGCGTCACATCTTCTATTTTCCACTTTATCTCCATCGGCACTTTTTGAGCAAGTTCCGTCAATAGCTCTCTCATTCCATCTTGAAGCGACTTTCCTTTCAGCTGTACAGGCCGTAGATGAAGCAACAATGCCCGCATTTCCAATTGGGATTGGTGAATCATTTGTTCAACAAGCTTCAATTGCTTTTTCTCTTGTTCGCTTCCTGTATATGTTTCCATTAGTGCGGACATCATCATCGATGCTGCAAATAGCTGTTGGCTGACGGAATCATGCAATTCGCGCGCTAGACGATTTCGTTCTTCTGAAATAATTCGCTCGATTAGCTCCCCTTCGTTTTCCACTTTTTCTGTCACCAATTTTTGCGTGAGCTTCGTTTGTTCAAACGAATGTTTTTGCAGCTTTTCGATTCTCTCCCACACATCCGCAAGTTCTTTTGCCGTTTGTTGGCGCGGTAGCTCTGTATTCCCTTGTTCGATTTGAAGCAACGCATGTTCAATGGCTCGCCACTGTTTTCGCCAAAACCAATCGAACGAAACGCCAAAAAGCACGCCGATAACCCCGCTTGCCATAAATAAAAAAGCGACAAACGGCACCCCGAGCACTGTTTCGTCCCATAGTGCCGACCACTTCGCAGGTGGAAACGTAAAAGCATACGAAAGAAATAATACAACCGAAACGGTAAAAGCGAGTAGAAGTGCCCCAACAATATGTCGATTCATATTCGTTTCACCTCAACATTTCCAACCGCCATTGAGGTGATGATTTTTAACTTCTGTTCGGACGTTTCATACGCTGGCGTTTGATAAATAAACGTTTGATTCCATAGCCGCTCCGTTTCTCTTGAAAAAATAGACACTGCCCCAAACAGCACGGAATGAACGACGCTCACTTCCATTTCATATGGAACAAAAATGTGCACATTGCCAATCCAGCCGCGGATAACGATCACCGCTTCCCCTTTCGGAACGACCGCATAACTTAAATCAACGACTGTATCGCCAATGCCTGTTTGAATGTTCACATCGCTCCATTCATACGCATGCTCGGGCGTTTTTTGCCGACCGAACAACATGTTTTGAAAAAGCGGCTGACGAAAAACGAGCTCTGTTTCCGCTTCGTTTGTTTTCATCTCTGGACGAATCACAGCAGGCTGTCTTTTCGACTGTGCAAACTTGATGAGCACATAAAACAATAGTGCGACAAGTAAAAACCTCACCGTAATCATCGTGAACACATGGACAAAAAGACTGATGCACCCAAACCAGAAGACGATTTTCCCAAGTTTCCGATACCATTTTTTTCTTCCGATATAAATCAATCCTGCCGAAAAAAGGACAGAGAAAACAATGCCTGGATGAAAAAACGAAATTTCCAGCGCCAAAATAATGAGCGCAAGAAGCACTACCCAACTCACATAGTCGGTCGTTTTTTGTTGATTCACGGGGCTTCCCCCTTTCTGCGATAAATCAATAAAACGAAAAAGGCGCAACAACGTACGCCTTTAGCATATATGTTTATTGCTCTTGCTGCAACCGCTTTTCTAATTCCGCAATGCGCGCGTCAATCGTATGGCGATAATAATCTGATTGCACTCGTTGCTCGAGGCGCTCTAAATACGATTCCGTATCCGCAAACGTAGAAAGCGCTGGGCTTTTATCTTCTAGTACACGATTCATACGGTAATGCGCCCGTGCGATATTTTCCCGCCCCATCAGCTCCATGCGGCGCATATGCATATCTTTGAGTTGATGTTTCATTTGTTCGTATTTTTTCTCTAGTTCCAATAGCTGTTCGTTTGTTTGCTCAAGCAATTGCTGTAATCGCGTCGCTCGCTCTTCGTACTGCATTTGCTCATGAGACGCAAACGCAAACAACTCTGACTCCCCAGCTTTTGAAGCAATATCCGCCTGTTTCTTCCGCTTTTGGGCAAGCTGCATAGCTTCGCGATATTCGCGCGTAAACTGCTCTTTCAATAAGTATTGCCGCTCAAGCAGCTTCCGTACTTTTTCTACTTCTTGTTCGCATTGGCGTAAGTATTCATTTAGCACCGCAATCGGATTTTTCTTTTCCTTTTCATCCAGCCATTCATGAATATCAGCCGCAATCATCGTTTTTACGCGAGAAAGTAAACCCATTGTCCTTCACTCCTTTAATAATGTTTTTGTAGTTCCGCCCACTGTTTTTCAAAGTGAACGAACGGATCATCGACCACTTGTACTACTTCTTTCGGTTCGTTCCATTTTTTATACACAACATAAAGCACATACGCCGCTACAATGGCGATCAGCGCTGGTACATTCGAAACACTCGCCATCAGCGCCGCCAAGCCAATGAGCGCCCAAACGATTTTGCCAAACGCCGAATCGGCTTTGAAAAACTTTTTCACCGCATAATACAAAATTGCCAAACTGATCGCTAACGCAACAAGCGGACCGAGGTGAAACATAAGCACGAACACCGCTATACCGCCTAAAAACAACCATCCGATTTTTTTTAACATCCCTTTCGCCTCCTTCCTTGCTTTCATCTTACCGCTTCTTGCTTTTTCCTATCATGTCCCACAGCTATATTTTCACCTACGACCTAAGGCGTATTTTTAATGGATTGTAGCTTGAGTGAAAGTCGTTTCAATTTCTATGTGAAGGAAAATGGGGAAATAAAGAAGTTGCTGACATAGCAAAAGAAGTAACAAACAAGAGCCGCAATAAAACAAAGCGGCTCTTGTTATAGACCATTTGTTACAGTTCAATCGAATGGTCTGTTTGAATTAAAGTTACTCATACGTTTTTTATAAGACAGTGGTGTCATTTTCATATATTTTCGGAATCGATCAATAAAATAACTTGTACTATTAAAACCGACTTGGTAGGCAACCTCTGTAACATTCAAATGATCTTTTTGCAAGAGAATTAAACTTTTTTGAATTCGATACTCTATTACATAATTTAGTGGTGTTTTTTTGAGAAATTTTTTAAAGTATCTACAACACTCGGAACGGCTCAATTGGCCAGCTCGAGCAATATCCTCTAAAAGTATTTTGTCTGCATAATGTGTGTGTATCCAATCTAACATTTGTTTCATTCGATGGCTCTTTAGCATTTCCATCCGCTCGTACTTTAATTGAAAACCATTCATAACTAAATTTTTCCAAATAAATGTTAACTGGATAAAGATGTCTAGTTCATAGTATAAGGATTTTTTCCGTATCAATTCGTTTATTTTCCTCACAGCATCCAAAATATTTTTCCCCCATAGTTCGTTTGGATGTAATTGTAAGTAAGATAAATTAGTCGCTTGAATATATGGAGTTACATAGGTGGCATAAAGTTCTTGTGACAGTATAAAGCTAGGCGAAACGTTTAAGCAAATATAAGCACAATTCGAATCGTTCATATCTTTTGCCATATGCAGACAGCCACTATTAATAAACAACCCTTCTCCTTCTCCAACAACGATATTTTCCCCATTAACTTGAAAAATGGATTGACCCTTTATAACGAGAATAAATTGTAATTCGTCATGCCAATGGAGCGGTATATATCCATGAACGTTTTGATTAATAATTGTCTCGTAACATGCAATTGGTAACGCAACCGTCCGATGTTCAGTTAATTCTTTTAAATTTCGATCAACCATAAAATCCTTTATTTGCACGCTATCACCTCAATATAGTGATATTTTTTTATTCAATCTTTGTATGATTTGTAATGTATTTTGTCTTATTATACAAACTATCATAGTACTATTTTTATATTCCGAGGTGAAAAATGAATCATGAACAGAAAAAAAGGATTATTTTTAGTCCTCACCGGAGCATTATTTTGGGGGATTGGGGGAACTGTATCAAAAAAACTTTTTCAGTATGGCATCGATGTAGATTGGCTTGTAACGACAAGATTACTCGTAGCAGGTTTTTTACTTTTAATCGTTCAATTTGTTAGGAAAGAAGAGCGCACACAAATATTTGCCGTTTGGAAAACGAAAAAAGCAGCTATCTCATTGGTTACCTTCGGATTGCTCGGTATGCTGGCTGTTCAATATACGTATATGGCTTCCATTAAACACGGTAACGCAGCTGTCGCCACATTATTGCAATATTTAGCACCTGTTATGATTATCATTTACTCCGTTTTTCGCAGACAAGCTACTATAACAAAAAGAGATGTAGTGACGATTTCGCTCGCCTTAGTTGGTTGCTTTTTCTTATTAACAAACGGTTCTGTTTCCCAACTATCTGTACCAATGCTCGCAATTGTTTGGGGTTTTTTATCTGGCATCGCTTTAGCATTTTATACTTTATATGCTGTTCCTTTACTGAAACAATATCATTCACTTGTCGTCGTCGGCTGGTCCATGATAATCGGCGGCTTAGCACTAAGCTTTGTTCATCCACCCTGGCAAATGGATTTTAAACACTTAACCATAGAAACGTACTTATACTTAATTTTCGTTATTATATTTGGTACAATGATTGCATTTTGGTTTTATATCGAAAGTTTACAAAGTCTCTCGCCTAAAGAATCAAGCCTATTAGGCAACATTGAACCACTCGCCGCTGTTTTAACAACCGTTTTTTGGTTAAAAGAACCTTTTGGTTTTTTTCAATGGATTGGCACAGCTTGCATTATTACTATGATGTTATTGATAGCATTAAATAAAAAATCATCCATAACCGACCATCAATATGCATACGAATCAAAAAATTCACAAACGTTAGGGTGATTACTACATTATTTTTATGTTTTATGTAAAAATACATTAATATTTCAGTTGAAAAAAACAAAAAGTTGGTTTATTCTGAATTTTATACAATAAAATAATAAGTTCACGCAACAGGTGGTTCACAGATGCTGTGAATCTTAAAAGGGAAGTTTGGTGAAAGTCCAACACGGTCGCGCCACTGTGATGCAGAGCTGTTTATCACAATCCACTGTTTCATGCGAAATGGGAAGGAGATAAACAGCGATGAAGCTAAGTCAGGAGACCTGCCTGTTGTATGCACTTACGACCTACGCGTCATAGGGAGGAGTGAGGACATATGATCTTGAGGCACTTCATGTATCTCAATACGAGCTAGCTATGCCCTCCTTCTGCTTGGAAGAGGGCTTTTTCGCTTGATTGGGATATAAATAACTGGAGGTGCTTAACTTGTTCATCCGTAGTTCAAATGTAGGATATCCGCGCATTGGTGAGAAAAGAGAATGGAAAAAAGCGTTAGAATCTTTTTGGAATGGGCAAATCAACGAACAGCAATTTATAGAAACGATGGAACACATTCGACTTGATTCGATTCGTAAACAAGTAGAGAAAGGAATCGACCTCATTCCAATCGGAGATTTTTCTTTATACGATCACGTGTTAGATGCAGCATTTATGTTCGGGTATATTCCAGAACGATTTCAACAAATAGACAATGCGCTCGAACAATATTTTGCGATGGCACGCGGTACAAATGGACAACATGCGCTTGAAATGACGGTAACTATTCACCCCAGTGCTAGTGTATAAAAAAGCCCAGCACAAATAGGGCATTTCGGTCATAGAAAATGCCCTAGGTAGCGGAAAGAACTCGATCGATCGTTTCGCCTGCCAACAGAAGACACAACGAGTCCCACACGTTTTTTTCGTGTTTCGTAAGTGTGGAAACGATGCTTCTTGCGATGCAAAACGACTGCGCGAACGTTTCGTCACGAAATGTACCCGAGATGTTCTCTTTGACTTTGACCATGCGAAGATCTCGCTCGGCTTGGTTATTGTCAAAGGGAACATGCACTTCACATAAGAAACGCAGCGCTTCTTCCTTTCGTTTTTGAAGCCGTCGAATAAAAGCGAGTGCTTTTTTCGGAAAAGGTGTCATCGTTTCCAATCGGTGCTGTGCTTTCGCTAGGATACGATCATACACTCGTTCCCATCGTTTCGCTTCTTCTTCGGAAAGTGCACCGTGATGCGCTTCGACTGCCTGTTTGGCGGCTAACAGAAACGTGGTCATGCGCGATGCCCATGTATGGCCTTGTTCGATGAAGCCTTTTAGCTCACGTAAATGATGGGCATGGCAAAGAGCATGTGTGGCTTTCGTGTATCTCGGATACGTACCGAATGCATCATGCATCATCGTCCCTTTGTATTGTGGAAGAATCCCGATCTCATCCGTTGCTTTCTTTCCACGAGAAGCGTGAAAAGCCAAGTACGTATATGTCGACGTACATGCGACATGCACCCATGCGAGTTTACCATTGATGCGCAAACTCGTTTCATCGACATGCAAGATGTTAGAGTTAAGTAAGGCGTCTTCGATCATGTCCATATTGGATTCCAGCGCTTCGCGTCCTCGTTTCACCATATTGGCAAGGGTTCCTGTACTAACCGAGTGTTGATATAACGCTTCGATTGTATCACTTAAACGCTTGTAAGGGATCAATTGGATATGATGCAAATAAACAACGAGCGCAGTAAGACGTGGACCGTATTGCACATGATTCGTGACATGTGGTGGAAACTCCGCTTGTTGCACGCATCGACAATGCGGACATGATTTCACTTCACGCTCATGTTGTGTCACTTCAATCGACACGGGAGGCAGATCAAACACTTGACGGACATCGACTTTGAACGGTTTGACGTCACGCAAAGAAGCCCCACATCCTTGACACGTATGTACGCGATGGACGACACGATGATGTGGATGTTCCACTTGACGGAGCGTCGTCCCCTCATGTCCCTCTTGCCCACCAGGCTTTTTGCCAGACGGCTCGCGGGAGGAACGCTTTTTCTCAAAACGGTCAGAAGATGGGGGCAAATGGCTATTGGAGCTGTTTTTTTTCGTGCGTGCTTCCAGCTCTTGAACGCGATGCTTGAGTTGTTCATTTTCTTTGCGTAGCTGTTTGTTTTCTTGACGCAAATGTTCATTTTCTTGAATGAGTTGATGAATGAGCTGTTTTTGTTGTTGGACTTTGCCGATTAAGCCCTCAACTGTAAATACAGCTTGTTGTACCGTCAACATGTGATTCACCTCCTTGTCTATCAATATTCACATCATAGACAGGAAAAGCAAAAAATATTCAGCTCACTTTATGATGTGGCTGAATAGTTACAAATGACGAAATGGTTTAATACAAATTACCATTACATTGTGCCTGAAATCGGGCAAACGAAGCCGAAATTAGTAGAAAATCGGCTATTAAAAGAATACAAACTAATAAAAGAAACATTCCATATTGAAACAAAACCTGTATTACTTGGACCGATTACGTTTCTTTTACTTTCTAAGCAATACGAGAGACGCGAGTGGCGCAAACATCTCGCCCAGTTAGTTCCAGTTTATGTGGAATTATTCAAACAACTAAGCGAAGCGGGCGTGTCATTCGTACAAATTGATGAACCGATTCTCGTTCAACATATAGATGACGATATAGTCGATGCATTTCGTGATGTATATGAAGTTTTTCATCGCGATGTACCAAATATAAACCTTATTTTACAAACATATTTTGATAGCGTATCGCATTATCTTGAAATCGTTACTTTACCTGTCGCAGGCATTGGGCTTGATTTCGTGCATGACGATGGCGAAAACGTCAAACATATAAACATACACGGATTTCCAAAAGATAAAATATTAGTTGCTGGGATTGTAGACGGTCGCAATGTATGGAAAAGCTCGCTTGCACAAAAAGCAACGCTCCTTCATCATTTAGCAGGCGTTGCTGAACAGCTCATCATTCAACCGTCTTGCAGCTTACTGCACGTCCCTGTCACGACAAAACATGAACATGCCTTGCCAACGGAACTTGTCAGCACGCTATCTTTCGCTGATGAGAAATTAGATGAGATACGTATGCTTACAGAATATATGAAAGGAAACGCAACAATCGACGACCTAATCAAATACGATGAACAAACAAACACTTATTTCACTAAGTTCCGCCAACAACAAAAACAAACAAACGACATCACCACCGTTCGGTTAAGGCGAACACCTTACAACGAAAGAAAAAAAGTACAACAAGCACATTTGCAGCTTCCACTATTGCCGACAACGACGATTGGCAGCTTCCCGCAAACAAACGACGTGCGCCAAGCTCGGATGAGGTGGAAAAAAGGCGAATGGAACGATAATCAATACAAGTCGTTTATAAAGAAAGAAATTGCAAAATGGATCAACATTCAAGAGCAGCTACAACTTGATGTACTTGTTCACGGCGAATTTGAACGCACAGATATGGTTGAATTTTTCGGTGAAAAATTACAAGGAATGGCATGCACAACAAACGGTTGGGTGCAATCATACGGATCACGTTGTGTTCGTCCACCCATTATTTTTAGCGATATTGCCTATCAACAACCGATGACCGTAGAAGAAACCGTGTATGCTCAGTCGCTGACGAATAAACCTGTTAAAGGAATGCTGACAGGTCCTGTGACCATTTTAAACTGGTCGTTCGTTCGCGACGATATTTCACGAAAACATGTGCTGATGCAGCTCGCCCTCGCCATTCGTGAGGAAGTATTGCAGTTAGAGAAGGAAGGCATACGCATCATTCAAGTCGATGAGCCAGCGTTACGGGAAGGATTGCCGCTCAAAAAAGAGAAGCATGCATCATATTGGGAAGATGCCGTTATGGCGTTTCGTCTCGCTACCTCATCGGTGAAAGAGGAGACGCAAATTCATACACATATGTGCTATTCCCAGTTTGAACATATGATGCATATCATTGATGAGCTTGATGCGGATGTCATCTCCATTGAATCGTCGCGAAGCCACGGTGAACTTGTTTCATCATTTGAAACATATGAGTATCAAAAGGAAATTGGCTTAGGGGTGTATGACATTCATAGTCCGCGCATTCCGACAAAAGAAGAAATACGTGAGCAAATCGAACGGGCACTTCGCGTTCTTCGTCCAGAACAATTTTGGGTCAATCCCGATTGTGGATTAAAAACGCGAAAAGAAAAAGAAGCTATCGATGCACTCAAAGCGATGGTGGAAGCCGCACACGAATATCGCCAGCAACTCTTGGCTTATGGAGGGATGAAAGCATGGAAGTGAGCGTCGAGCAGTCGAAAACGATTCAAACACGGCTCGTATTGCCTTCTGATACGAACCATCTCGGCACGATTTTTGGCGGTACGGTTTTAGCGTATATTGATGAAATTGCGGCAATATCCGCCATGCGCCATGCGCGAAAAGCAGTCGTCACCGTTTCGATCGACAAAGTTGATTTCATTTCGTCCGCGAAAGTTGGCGATATTTTAAAACTTGAAGCATTCGTCTACTCGACCGGACGCACATCCATGAAAGTATTCGTCAAAGTCGAAACAGAAGATTTATTTACAGGAGAACATCACTTAACAACCACATGCTTTTTAACAATGGTCGCCATCGATCAAAATAAAAAACCGACCCCTGTTCCGAAAGTCATCATTCGTGAACAGGAGGAACAAATCGTAAAACTGTATCAGCAAAACAAACGAAACAATAAGGCATAAAATATTTACATGAAAAAACACACGTCCGATTACATACAGGTAATCTATGACGTGTGTTTTTTATTACTCAATTCTACGCTTTACTCCACCGTTACAGATTTCGCTAAGTTGCGCGGTTTGTCGACGTCGCAGCCACGGTGTAATGCTGCATAGTAAGCAATTAATTGCAATGGCACGACAGACACAAGCGGTGTGAGCATCGGATGAACGGCTGGGATGACGAAACGATCGTCTTCCATGTCTAATCCTTTCATCGAGATGATGCACGGATTTGCGCCGCGAGCGACAACTTCTTTTACGTTCCCGCGAATGCTTAAGTTGACATGTTCTTGTGTCGCTAGGGCAATCACTGGTGTGCCGTTTTCAATTAAGGCGATTGTGCCGTGCTTCAATTCTCCACCTGCAAAGCCTTCTGCTTGAATATAAGAAATTTCTTTTAGCTTTAATGCGCCTTCTAATACAACATAATAGTCAACGGCGCGACCGATGAAGAAGCAGTTGCGTGTTGTCGCTAAATACTCGCGCGCAATTTGCTCCATTTCATGTTTTGCATCGCAAAGTGCTTCCATCGCATTTGCAACAATGCCAAGCTCTTTCGTCACATCAACATCTAGCGCCATTCCTTTCGCTTTAGCAGCTACCGCAGCTAACATGGCAAGCACCGCAATTTGTGCTGTATATGCTTTCGTTGATGCAACCGCGATTTCCGGTCCTGCATGAAGAAGAAGCGTATAGTCTGCCTCGCGCGATAATGTCGAACCTGGTACGTTCGTAATCGTTAACGATTTATAGCCAAGCTCTTTCGTGCGCACAAGTACCGCGCGGCTGTCCGCTGTTTCTCCACTTTGTGAAATATAAATAAATAACGGTTTTTCCGATAAAAGCGGCATGTTGTAAGAAAACTCGCTGGCGATATGCACTTCAACAGGGATTTTCGCCCAGTTTTCAATCAATTGTTTACCGACTAAACCAGCATGATAGCTCGTGCCGCAAGCGACGATGTATAAACGATCCGCTTCATTCACTGCTTGCACGATTTCTTCGTCAATCGCCAATTCGCCTTGTTCGTTGCGATATTTTTCAATTAAACGGCGAATGACGAGCGGCTGTTCGTCAATTTCTTTTAACATGTAGTAAGGATATGTTCCTTTTTCAATGTCGCTTGCATCCAATTCCGCTACATATGGTGCACGCTCTACTACTTCACCATTTAACTTTTTAATTGTCACACTTTCTTTTGTGACAATGACAATTTCTTTATCCATGAGCTCAACATATTGATTTGTCACTTGTAACATCGCTAATGCGTCGCTGGCGACTACATTAAATCCTTCGCCTAATCCAGCTAAAAGCGGGCTTTTGTTTTTCGCCGCATAAATGACACCATCATTTTCTGCATCAATTAAAGCAATCGCATATGAACCCTTCAATAACGAAAGCGCCTTACGAAACGCTTCTTCTACCGATAATCCGTCGTTTACAAACGTTTCAATTAACTGCACAATGACTTCTGTATCGGTATCACTTTTAAACGACACGTGCGCTAAATAATCACGTTTTAACAACTCGTAGTTTTCAATTACCCCATTGTGCACAAGCGTAAAGCGGCCTGATGCACTTTGGTGTGGATGGGCGTTGACGCGGTTCGGTACGCCATGTGTTGCCCAACGTGTATGACCGATGCCAAGCGGTGCGTCTACATCTTCTGCGACAATCGCACGCAAATCAGCAATTCGTCCTTTTTCTTTAAACACATGTACTCCTGTTTCGTTTAGTAAAGCAATCCCCGCAGAGTCATAGCCACGGTATTCTAACTTTTCTAATCCGTACAATAAAATTTCTTTTGATGGTTGTTCACCAATATAACCAACGATTCCGCACATAACAAGTCCTCCCTAATCATAGGGGCAAGAAGGGGCTCTTGCCCCTTAAATAATTGATGAAATGGCGATGAACGTTCTTTCCTTTGTGCAAAGAGTCGCCTCTTTGTTTTAAGAAAGAACTTGCGGCTGTCATCGCATCAGCCGGGAGGCATCCGCCGAACACTCGATAAACCTCCTCCTCGTCAACTAAGCTTTTTTCCCGTCCAAAGCTTAGTCCAGGCGCTTTTATACAGTTGTTTTCCGCTATCCTCCTTTCATGTAAGATGTCAAACAACAATAGTTTACAACAACAAAGAGGCAAACGTCAATGTGTATCGCTTACCCCTGTATAAACAAAATATGCATAAATGGAATAAATGGTTCCATTTATGCATATCGTTTACCGAGCATATCATTATGCGCCAAAGCGTTCGCGAATAACAGACGCAATGCGCTCGACGTATTGATCGCAAAGTTCGTTTGTTGGCGCTTCTGCCATCACGCGAACGAGCGGCTCCGTACCAGACGGACGAACGAGAATGCGGCCGTTTCCAGCCATCTCCTCTTCTACTTCGCGAATGACACGCTGCACCTCTTCATTCGCAATCGCCTCATGTTTGTCTGTTACTTTCACATTCACTAATTTTTGTGGATATTTTTTCATTTCCCCCGCTAGCTCAGAAAGCGGCTTTTTCGTCATTTTCATAATGTTGACAAGCTGTAACGCCGTCAGTAACCCGTCGCCTGTCGTATTGTAATCGAGGAAAATAATATGCCCCGATTGTTCTCCACCTAAATTGTAGCCGTTCTTTTTCATTTCTTCGACGACGTAACGGTCGCCAACTGCTGTTTGTACGCTTTTGATTCCTTGTGCTTCAAGCGCTTTATAAAAACCAAGGTTGCTCATCACCGTCGAAACGACCGTTTGATGTTTCAAGCGACCTTGTTCGTGTAAATATTTTGCGCAAATGTACATAATTTGATCGCCATCAACGATTTGACCGTTTTCATCAACCGCAATTAATCGGTCGCCATCGCCATCGAACGCTAAACCTACATCTGCTCCTTTTTCCTTCACAAACGCAGCCAACGCCTCTGGATGTGTCGAACCGACACCTTCGTTAATGTTTAATCCGTTTGGAGATGCGCCCATCGTAGACACATCGGCATCTAAATCAGCAAATAAATGTGTCGCTAATGACGACGTCGCACCGTGCGCACAATCAAGCGCAACGTGAATGCCTGAAAAATCTTCGTCCACCGTTTGCTTTAAATATTGTAAATATTTTTGTCCGCCTTCAAAGTAATCGTTTACTTGCCCTAAATCTTTCCCGATCGGGCGTGGTAACGTATCTTGTTCACTATCGAGAAGCGCTTCAATTTCTAACTCTTGTTCATCAGAAAGTTTAAAACCATCTGGTCCAAAAAACTTAATCCCATTATCTTGGACAGGGTTATGCGAAGCAGAAATCATAACCCCTGCTTGTGCGCCTAACGCTTTTGTTAAATATGCGACGCCCGGTGTAGAAATAACACCGAGGCGCATCACTTCTGCCCCAATGGAAAGCAGTCCTGCCACTAGCGCTCCTTCCAGCATATGACCAGAAATGCGCGTATCGCGCCCGATTAGCACTTTCGGACGTTCTTTATCTTTTGTTAATACGTAGCCACCAAAACGGCCAATTTTAAAAGCTAATTCTGGCGTTAATTCGCTATTGGCAATCCCTCGCACACCGTCTGTTCCAAAATACTTACCCATGCTATCGCTCCTTTTATAGTTACTCATTTCTTGTGATACGAATCGTTGCTTCTTTTTGTGGTAGTCTCCATCGAACATTTTGAGGTCCATTGACTTCAATTGGAACGTCATGTTCTCCAATGCCTAATTCACTAACGTTTAAGTATACCTCAATATCTTTCAACTGAATAGCATTCAGTACACTTTGAGCTCCTAAAGCAGTTAGCGCAATATTTCCATCGGCAGGATCGATAAATTCTGCCTTGTATGCATCGTTTAGTCCAATCACTTCAATTGGAACTTGACCAAACGTTCTCTCTTTTTCTTGCTCCACTTCAATTAAAATTGTAACTTTTGCTGGATCTACAGCTTTTACTCCTTTTGGTACAGGCACATCGACTTGTAAAGTTGTATTGCCTGTAATATCGCTTAAATCGACTTCAATGCCGCTAATAAATTCGATGTCGTCAATTTTTGCTTTTTGTCCAAAAATTGTAACTTCGCTCGGAATCACTTCCATTTTACTAATGCTTAATCCTTCCCGTAGCGTTCCTTTTCGATCAATTTTTAATGGAACTGTTTTGCTTGGACTTTTAATTGGCACAGTAATATCAACAATAGACGGTTCCACATCAAGAGACAACACATTTCCTTCTTTGTCATACACCGTCACTTTCGACTCTCGCTCAATCGTTTCTTCGACTCCTTTTAAGTCAACACGTGCCTTTACTAACGCAACTTTGTCAATTAGCGTTTTTGCCCCTGTCACCTTCACAATATTTGGCTTCACAATTGGTTGTTCCGGTGAATAACCGTCTGCAATTTGTGATTTATTAATAAAATCGACTTCCACAGAAAAATCTTTTGACACACGCTCGTCAATCGTCACAGTAATTGTCGCTGGATCAATAGTAACGCGTAACTTTTCAGAAATATTTCGGTATTTCACAGGAACTGTATGCTTACCAATTGGCAGTTTAGATAAATCAACATATACTTCAAAATCTCGTTGCAGCTTCGTTGGCGTAACGATGCTTTTCGGCCCCTCAAGCATGACATTCACCGATTGTGGGATACCAGAAACAACAAGGTTTTCTTGATCGTAATATGCGACGACGGGAACGTCCGTCACTGTTTCGACATCGGTTTGACCGACCGTATTTCTTGACGTGCTGTTTGATTGTGTTTCAATATTCACAGAAACGTAAATCATAAGCGCTAGCAACAAAGAAAAAATGCGTATAAACCATGGGCTATTCATCCATTTATCCACTTTTTTTCGCCCTCCACTGCCAACGAGATGAAGAAGTTGTCTTCGGTTGAACGAGCTCTTTCGTCAGCAATTCTCGCAATACATCTAACTTTAAGTCGCGGTAAAGCTCCCCATTTTTCGTGACAGAAACCGCTCCCGTTTCCTCAGACACAACGACGGTAATGCTGTCTGTCACTTCACTAATACCTAACGCAGCGCGATGCCTTGTGCCAAGTTCTTTAGAAATAAACGGGCTTTCCGACAGCGGCAAATAACAAGATGCGGCAGCAATTTGATTTTTTTGAATAATGACAGCCCCATCGTGAAGCGGGGTATTCGGAATAAAAATGTTAATCAGTAGCTCTGATGAAACATGTGCTTGTAACGGAATGCCAGTTTCAATATAATCGCCCATTCCTGTTTCTCTTTCAATAGAAATAAGAGCTCCAATTCGCCGTTTGGCCATATACTCTGTTGCTTTTACAATCGCTTCGATCATATGCGTTTGTTCTTCCTCTTCAGGCGTCGTGCTTCGCGAAAACAATTTGCCCCTTCCGAGCTGTTCGAGCGCTCGGCGTAGCTCCGGTTGAAAAATGATAATAATAGCTAAAAAACCCCATGTGATCGCTTGATCCATCAACCATTGCAATGTGCTTAATCCGATAAAGCTACTTACAATTCGGACGAGAATGATGACAATAATTCCTTTAAGCAGTTGTATGGCCTTCGTACCGCGCACAACCATAATCAGCTTGTAAATGACGAACCAGACAACGAGAATGTCCACAAACTTAATGAGGTAATTTACAAATGTCGGGAGCTCTCCAAATGGCATTCTTACACTTCCTTCACTCATTCTAATTGCTCTCACATGTAAAAAAGCCATCAATATGGATGGCTATTTCGTTAATGTTTTGGCGATATTGTAACCGACTCTTTTTACATTATACCAAATCCAATCAAATACTTCATTAACTTCTTCAATTTGTCCGGTAACTTCGCCAGCAGAAGCTAAATATTTATGGCCGTTAATGACCGTCACATTGCCGTGCACTTCTCCTTCAATTTTAATATCGCCGTTTCGGACAACAATATCCCCTTCAACAACTTTCCCTTCTGGTACGATGACCGTATGATTTTGAACAATTAAATGTTCTTGTTTAGAAAACGAAAATTCATTATCCTCTTGCCAAACTGCCCATAAACTGCTCGTGCTTAGCAAAAGGAACAACGAGGCGGCAGTCAAAAACGGATGATGAGTAAACCATCGTTTCCAACGCACACGCCGTTTTTCACGAGGTAAATTATACATCACTTTTTTAACGAAATCGTCTGAAGGGGTAAAGTGGGAGACATTTTCGACAAACGCCACCGTTTTTTCCAATGCATAAAAATGCTCTCGACATGCTTCACATTGTTGAATATGGCTGCGCAATCGTTGCTCTTCTTCTTTTTGAATGTCTCCGTCTAAGTAATCATGCATCCATTGAACGATTTTTTCAGAGCATGGCATCTGTCTCACTCCTTTTCCATCATAAATGGCCTAAATGTTTACGCAATGCTTCACGACCACGATGAATACGCGTTTTCACTGTACCAATTGGCAAATTTAAAATGTCACTAATTTCTTGCAGTGATAGCTCGTCAATATATTTTAAGACGATGACAGTGCGATATTTTTCTGGTAGCTTTAAAATCGCTTCTTGTACCATTTGTTGTAACTCTAAGCTTTCTAACGCATCTTCCGGAGAAGCTCCTTCATCTGCAAGCTGCGAGTACATCGTTAATCCGTCTGTCCCTGACACTTCTGCATCTAAATAAACATCGGGCTTTTTTTTACGCATGCGATCAATCGATAAATTCGTCGCAATGCGATATAACCAAGAAGAAAACTTCATTGTCGGATCGTATGTATGAATGTTGACATACGCCCGAATGAACGCTTCTTGTGCAGCATCTTCTGCTTCATGACGATTTCCTAACATGCGATAGCACAGTTGATAAATTTTATCCTTGTACATTTCGACAATATCTGCAAACGCGCTTTGATCTCCTTTTTTAATCGCTTTAATGCGTTGTTTAATAAACATGTCCATTCCATATTTACCTCCGCATGGGGGCTACTATTTTATACGAATAACATAAAGCAAAGTTCCATAAATCGCAACGAATATGTTAATATTTTTAAAAAAATGGAGAGGGGCATCATGCCACCTCTCATACAAGCTTCTCACCAAACAATGATCCCATTAAAGCAACAGCGGTTGCAGCTGTTTTATTCCGCTCATCTAAAATCGGATTGACTTCAACAAATTCCGCTGAAGTGATGATTTGAGCTTCAGCTAACATTTCCATCGCTAAATGGCTTTCACGATATGTCAGTCCACCAATTACCGGTGTGCCAACTCCCGGTGCATCATGTGGATCGAGACCATCTAAGTCAAGAGACAAGTGGACACCGTCTGTCCGCTCTTTTAAATAGGCGATTGTCTCTTCCATCACTTTTGTCATGCCCAGACGATCGACTTCATGCATCGTATATATTTTAATTCCTTTTTCTTTAATTAATTGTTTTTCCCCTTCATCAAGTGCACGAGCACCGATAATTACAATGTTTTCTGGCTTCACTTTTGGACTATATCCACCGATCATCGTTAAAGCCGGATGGCCAAGCCCTAAACTTGCAGCGAGCGGCATACCGTGAATATTTCCAGAAGGCGACGTTTCCTCCGTATTCAAATCTCCATGCGCATCATACCAAATAACACCTAAGTTTTTATAATGTTTAGCTACTCCTGCAAGCGTCCCGATCGCAATACTATGATCGCCACCAAGTACAAGCGGAAAACGACCTCTTGTTACAACTTCATCGACCGCAGAAGCAAGTTTTTCATTTGCTTCAGCAACCGCTTTCAAATTTCTTAATTTTGGATTCGTCACATCTTGGACGCGCTCAGCACGACCAATTTGAATATCTCCTAAATCTTCAATATCATGATTTAAGCTTTCTAAACGTTCCACTACGCCAGCATAACGAATGGCGCTTGGCCCCATATCAACACCGCGGCGTGTTTGTCCTAAATCCATTGGCACTCCAATAATCGAAATGTTCATCTCGATCTCCTCCCCTCGTTGCATCTGTTGTTTATTGTACATGAGGAGAAACAGTTGGCTCAACTCGACAACTTTTTGAATATTTATTCTATGAAAAACAGAAAAAAACCTTAGGTACATTCCCTAAGGTTTCGATAAGATGGAGCCTATCGGGATCGAACCGATGACCTCCTGCGTGCAAAGCAGGCGCTCTCCCAGCTGAGCTAAGGCCCCATGGAGCGGAAGACGGGACTCGAACCCGCGACCCCCACCTTGGCAAGGTGGTGTTCTACCACTGAACTACTTCCGCAAACAGTGAGCCATGGAGGACTCGAACCTCCGACCCTCTGATTAAAAGTCAGATGCTCTACCTACTGAGCTAATGGCTCATTACATCAATGGCTGGGCTAGCTGGATTCGAACCAGCGCATCACGGAGTCAAAGTCCGTTGCCTTACCGCTTGGCTATAGCCCATCGATTAAAAACAATCATGGTGGAGGGGGACGGATTCGAACCGCCGAACCCAAAGGGAGCGGATTTACAGTCCGCCGCGTTTAGCCACTTCGCTACCCCTCCGCAGATGGTGCCGGCTGCAGGACTTGAACCCGCAACCTACTGATTACAAGTCAGTTGCTCTACCAATTGAGCTAAGCCGGCATATGGTGGAGGATGACGGGATCGAACCGCCGACCCCTTGCTTGTAAGGCAAGTGCTCTCCCAGCTGAGCTAATCCTCCATAAAAGATGACCCGTACGGGATTCGAACCCGTGTTACCGCCGTGAAAGGGCGGTGTCTTAACCACTTGACCAACGGGCCAACATACGACACACAAGCTTCCAACCGGGCTTGAACCGGTGACCTCTTCCTTACCATGGAAGTGCTCTACCAACTGAGCTATGGAAGCACTGGCTCCGCAGGTAGGATTCGAACCTACGACCGCTCGGTTAACAGCCGAGTGCTCTACCACTGAGCTACTGCGGAATAATATATCATCTTGCCCGGCAACGTCCTACTCTCGCAGGCGGTGTCCCGCCAACTACCATCGGCGCTGGAGAGCTTAACTTCCGTGTTCGGGATGGGAACGGGTGTGACCTCTCCGCCATCGTCACCGAGCAAACATGCTTTAGACAAATGTTATTATAAAGGAATATTTTTTGTTGTCAAGCATTTTTTTATTCCTTCAAAACTAGATAACAGGGGTTGCATTGTCGCCTACGCTTTTCTTGTGTGTTTAGTTAAGTCCTCGATCGATTAGTATCCGTCAGCTGCACGTGTCGCCACGCTTCCACCTCGGACCTATCTACCTTGTCATCTTCAAGGGATCTTACTCGCTTGACGCGATGGGAAATCTCATCTTGAGGGGGGCTTCACGCTTAGATGCTTTCAGCGCTTATCCCTTCCGCACATAGCTACCCAGCTGTGCCCCTGGCGGGACAACTGGTACACCAGCGGTGCGTCCATCCCGGTCCTCTCGTACTAAGGACAGCTCCTCTCAAATTTCCTACGCCCGCGACGGATAGGGACCGAACTGTCTCACGACGTTCTGAACCCAGCTCGCGTACCGCTTTAATGGGCGAACAGCCCAACCCTTGGGACCGACTACAGCCCCAGGATGCGATGAGCCGACATCGAGGTGCCAAACCTCCCCGTCGATGTGGACTCTTGGGGGAGATAAGCCTGTTATCCCCGGGGTAGCTTTTATCCGTTGAGCGATGGCCCTTCCATTCGGAACCACCGGATCACTAAGCCCGACTTTCGTCCCTGCTCGACTTGTAGGTCTCGCAGTCAAGCTCCCTTCTGCCTTTACACTCTACGAATGATTTCCAACCATTCTGAGGGAACCTTTGGGCGCCTCCGTTACGCTTTGGGAGGCGACCGCCCCAGTCAAACTGCCCACCTGACACTG
>NZ_CP012152.1:87500-142500 GCF_001187595.1 Anoxybacillus gonensis | reverse complement strand
CAAATTATCATATGGATGAAAAAAGAAGGATATAAGAGCGTACCAATATCCGATCTTGTCAACAATGCTCATATGAAAAGTAAAGAAATAAAATGAGGCGGCAAGCCTCATTTTATTTCCGTAACAGTCTATGCAACATAAGTAATTGGTACGCGTTGCAAATTAGTAACGGGAACAACATTAAATATAACCAATTTTCTTCGTTAATTCTCAATACCGGAAACCATTCGATTACCGTCACAACAACCATAAAAAACAGGGCAGGAATAAACGCCTCTTTGTTTGTTTCACGCATTTTTACGTATGCAACAATAAGTCCAAACAGAAAAATAAATAAAGCAACAAGCACGTAACTAACGATGGATTCTCCTTCTTTGGCAAACAGCTGATAACGAAAATAAACGAGATCAAATAACACAAAAGCAATGAGAACGATTTGTACTGCATTCCATAAACTGACGGAACGAAAAACCCCGAGACCAAAACGATGAATCGTTAAATACGCAAAAAAACCCATTTGACTAATGACGCTAAAAATGAAGCCCACTCCAATCAGCCAAACGAGAACAGATAAAATTTCTTTTATCTCAAACGATGTAAAAAGATGTGCGTATTCATTCCACTTTACAGCAAATCCAACAATCCCTGTACTTATTCCACCGACAAACAATGTTGAAAAAAACAATTGAACCCACTTTCGACTATTCACTAATGTACCCTCCACTTCTCAATATCCCTTTCAAAATTCTATCAACGAAATAAGAAAAATGCTAGCGAATATTTTTGCAAAGAATATTGAATATTAACAGTAAGGAAACTTGTTGAAAGGGGCCCTTAATGATGAATCGAACATTTTTGCTCCTCGCATTTAGTTGTGTATTAGCGCTAGCAGGGTGCGCTCAACAAGAAAAAACTCCTGCACAACCTGATTACGATCAAACGAAAAAAATGGTCGTTGATATTTTAAAAACGGATGAAGGGAAAAAAGCGATTCAAGAAGTGATGAGCGATGAAAAAGTAAAACAGCAGCTCGTCATGGATCAAGAAGTTGTAAAAAAAACGATTGAGGAAACGTTAACTTCAGACAAAGGAAAAGCGTTTTGGAAAAAAGCGTTCGAAGACCCAAAGTTCGCTCAAAATTTTGCGAAAAGCATGAAAGAAGAACATGAAAAATTATTGAAAGCGCTAATGAAAGACCCTGAATATCAAGCAATGATTGTAGACATTATGCAAAACCCAGAAATGAAAAAATTAATACAAACAGAGATGAAAAATAAAGATTTCCGCGCCCATTTGCAAAAAGTCATTACAGAAACATTTAGCAGCCCGCTATTTAAAGCAAAAATTGAAGATATTCTCATCAAAGCAGCAGAAGAAATGCAAGGCGGTAAGAAAAAATCCGATCAAGAGGGATCAAGCGAGGATCAAACAGCATAAGGGTGTCCTTACATTCTCGGGACACCCTTTGTAAATATATATCAATCCTCATCAAAGAAAAATGTAACGTCATCGTAACTTTGCAATAATTTTTTTAGCAATATCCATATACACTTTTCCAATTGGATGATCTTCACCATATACAGAAGGGGCAAAATCATCATCGTTCCAGTCAGGTTGTCCGAGCGGTAACTGACCAAGTAAGTCCGTCTGTAATTCTTCAGCTAATTTTTGACCACCGCCTTTTCCAAAAATATATTCTCTTTCACCTGTTGTTTTGCTTTCAAAATATGACATATTTTCAATAACACCGACAACTTCATGATTCGTCCGAACAGCCATCGCCCCCGCTCTTGCGGCAACAAAAGCAGCCGTTGGATGAGGCGTCGTCACAATAATTTCTTTCGATGTCGGAAGCATCGTATGCACATCTAACGCTACATCCCCTGTGCCTGGTGGTAAATCTAATAGTAAATAATCCAATTCTCCCCATTCCACTTCATCAAAAAAGTTTTTTAACATTTTGCCGAGCATCGGTCCGCGCCAAATCACTGGTGAATTATCTTCTACAAAAAACCCCATAGAAATTACTTTCACACCAAACCGCTCAACCGGAATAATTTTTTCTCCACGGACGATTGGTCGTTCTGTAATCCCCATCATATCCGGCACACTGAATCCGTAAATATCCGCATCGATTAATCCAACTTTTTTCCCAAGACGTGCAAGCGAAACAGCTAAATTAACGGATACGGTCGATTTCCCTACTCCACCTTTCCCGCTTGCAATCGCTAAATAAATCGGTTCATTCGTTAATCTTTCCTCTTCTAACGGCAATTGAGCAAAACGAAGCCCAACAGATGATGCTCCTGCATCTTTTAAACGTTGTACAACCGTCTGTTGCACTTGAAGTTGTTCCGCCGTCCCTGTTTTAGCTAAAGCAATTTTTACGCTTACTAGCCCTTTTTCTTCATTTATTTTGACTTCTTGAATCGCTCCTGTTTCTTTAAACGTTTTTTTCAAAAAAGGGTCGTAAATCGTTTCAAGCAGCTCCACAACTTGTTTTTCTGTCAACATCGCGCCTCACCAATCCTTATGTATTCGGTTTCACACTTTCAATATAACATAATTTTCTGCATAAAAAAATGAATCCTTCTCACTCAGAAGGATCACGTTCGTTTGATACGTAACGTAAAATGCCTTTGTAAATCGAAGCGGCAAGCTGTTCCTGATACGTTGAGGATGCTAGTAATTTTCGCTCTTCTTCATTTGACAAAAAGCCGATTTCAACTAAAGCTCCTGGTTTTTTAGCCATTTTTAATAAATATACCGTTTGAATGGGCTTCGCCAATCGATGTGTATTTTCCAAATTGACGCGTAGCTCTTGTTGAATAAACTTCGCTAACCTTGCATTTTCCTCTAATGAAGGATAGTAAAAAACTTGTGCGCCTCTCCATTTCGGCGAAGGGATGGCATTTAAATGAATGCTAATAAAAAAATCTGCCTCTGACTCATTCACAAACTGGACTCGACGTTGTAAATCTTCTATTTTTCTTCGGCTATATCCCCTTGTTTGTTCGCTTGCTAAATCATGGTCTCCTTCTCTCGTCATTTGAACGAGTGCACCTTGTTGTTGTAAATAATCGCGTAATTTTAACGCCACATCTAGCGCGACTTCCTTCTCCAAAACATCTCCTCCGACCGCTCCCCCATCAGGTCCTCCATGCCCCGGATCAAGAACAATAATTTTTCCTGATAACGGTAAGCTCCATGCTTTCCAAGAGCGATCATGAAGGACATAAAACTGTAAAAAAAGGACAAAAACAATGAAAAAAATAATAATACGTATTTTCATCCCTTCTCCTCCCCACTATTTATGTTATATGGGACAAGAGGAGAATTTAGAACGGTTACTTCAAACGAAGACGGAGACGACGCAGCCCTTTTTCGATTCCTTCTTTCCACCATCCATCGATGTAACGAGCGCATGCATCGTACATGTCCTCTCCGTATTCTTTCATATGCTCATACAATTCATAAATGAGTTGCATATATTCATCGATACAACGTCTTCTCACCGTTTCCATTGACTCACCATAATGTATAAAGCGGCTATAATGCGCTCCGATCAAATATGCTTCAATCGCTACATCGATGCATATCGTTTCGATACATTCAGAAACAATGATGTATCGTTGCCAATACGTGCGCATACGTTGCCATAGTTCACGATAAGAAAGATCACGTAATGCATTTCGTTCATCAGTTAGCTGCTTTTCTAACTTTTTTGCCGTAAACGATGTAAGGATTCCCAATTTTTTATCCCTCCTCATACATATTGTTCGCATGAAAAAGGGAGACATACAAAAAAATCTCGGCAAATAATTGCCGAGATTTGTTGACATTAACGTTTTGAGAATTGCGGTGCACGACGAGCGCCTTTAAGACCGTATTTCTTACGCTCTTTCACACGAGAATCGCGCGTTAATAAGCCTGCACGTTTTAATGTTTGACGGTATTCAGGGTCAACTTGTAACAATGCACGAGCGATACCGTGACGGATCGCACCTGCTTGACCTGTAAATCCACCACCGCTTACGTTTACTAATACATCGTAGCTACCGAACGTTTCTGTTAAAACAAGTGGCTGTTTTACAACTTCCACTAACGATTCATATGGAACGTAGTCACGAATGTCACGACCATTTACGATAATGCGTCCTTCACCTGGAACGAGACGCACGCGCGCAACTGAACTTTTGCGACGGCCTGTGCCGTAGTATTGTACCTGTGCCAAAATAATGCCCTCCTTTAATCAATTATCCGCGAAGTTCATAAACTTCTGGTTTTTGTGCTTGATGTGGATGTTCACTTCCACGATAGACATGTAATTTTTTGAACATTTGACGACCAAGGCTACCTTTTGGAAGCATGCCGCGAATTGCTCTTTCAAGCATTTGCTCTGGGTAATTTGTGCGCATTTCAAGAGCTGTTCTTACTTTTAATCCACCTGGATGTAAGCTATGACGATAGTATAATTTGTTTGTTAATTTTTTACCTGTTAATTCAATTTTCTCTGCGTTGATAATGATCACATGATCACCTGTATCAACATGCGGTGTGTAAGTTGGTTTATGTTTACCGCGCAAAATTGCAGCAACTTCGCTAGCAAGACGTCCTAACGTTTTGCCTTCTGCATCAACAACGTACCATTTACGTTCTACTTCATTTGGCTTCGCCATATACGTACGCATTTGTTTTCCCTCCTAAAATAAAAAATAAACAAGCGATATTTATTTCAACACGATTAATTTCCGGGGCTAATCGTGGGTTTAAAATACATACCATATGATATAATATCTCTTTCATTACCCAATGTCAAGAAAATGTTACACCTGGATTAGTTGTCATAAGAAACGTGCCATAAATATAGACCGTGTCCTGGGGCTGTCTTCCCCGCAGCGCTTCGATTTTTTTGTTGCAAAATCGTTTTCATCTCTTCAGCACGTCGTTCCCCGCGTCCAACTTCTAGCACTGTTCCAACGATAATGCGAACCATATTGTACAAAAAACCGTTGCCGACAAGACGGAAAATTAACTCTTCTCCTTCTTGAATCACTTCCGCTTCATAAATGGTACGAACTTTATCGTCAATTTCCGTTTTTGCCGAACAAAAACTTGTGAAATCATGTGTCCCGATCACATAACGGAGCGCTTCGTTCATCGCCGTGACATGAAGTTTATACGGGTAGTGATATACATAATGGCGTAAAAATACGTTTTTCTCTCCCATCCAGACGCGGTAGCGATATTCTTTCTTTTTTACGCTAAATCGGGCATGAAAAGAAGGAGATACTTCACTTGCTTCTTTGACAATGACATCATCTGGGAGAAGAGCATTTAACGCCTTTGGCCATCTTTCATCTGGAATCGCAAGCGGCGTATCAAAGTGAATCACTTGTCCATATGCATGAACTGTGGCATCCGTTCGTCCTGACGCATATACGCGAACAAATTGCCCTTTATGAATGATTGAAAGTGCACGCTCTAGTTCTCCCTGCACTGTTCGTTTTTGTTGTTGAATTTGATACCCTGCAAAATGCGTACCATCATATGCAATGGTACATTTTATTCTTCTCATGATTTTCGCTCCTTCTCATGAACGAAGTAACCATAAC
Source organism: Anoxybacillus gonensis (assembly GCF_001187595.1). Lineage (GTDB taxonomy): Bacteria > Bacillota > Bacilli > Bacillales > Anoxybacillaceae > Anoxybacillus > Anoxybacillus gonensis. The sequence continues at coordinate 136,885 of NZ_CP012152.1, read as the reverse complement.
ACAATAGCCAATAAGCCGATGAAAATCATAAAAACCGTATCTATTCGTCCCCATGTCAACTCGCGCCATTTTGTTCGATTTTGACCACCACGATATCCGCGTACTTCCATCGCGACAGCTAGCTCTTCTGCTCTTTTAAATGCGCTAATAAATAGCGGAACGAGCAACGCCGTCATCGCTTTCATTCTCTCTTGTAATGGACCGCTTGAAAAATCGACACCACGAGCCGTCTGAGCTTTCATAATTTTTTCGGTTTCTTCCATTAACGTTGGAATAAAACGAAGAGAAATCGACATCATGAGCGCTAGTTCATGAACAGGTACATTCCATTTTTTTAACGGCGCAAGTAACGATTCCATACCATCTGTCACTTCAATCGGCGTTGTTGTTAACGTTAATAGCGTCGTGACGACAATAAGGAGCAAAAAGCGTAAAGAAATAAACGCCCCTTGTTGAATCGCTTTATCGTACACTTCCATACCAAGCCATTGAAAAACGATATTTCCTTCTTTTGTTAATAGCACATGGAGAAAAAAAGTAAATACAATGACCCACAAAACAGGTTTTAACCCTCTAATCATAAATGAAAAAGGAATGCGTGATAAAAACAACAAAAGGCATGTAAACAAAGTCAATATTCCATACGTCCATCCGTTGTTCGCAAGAAATACGATGAACACGTAAATAAACATAAGCAGCAGTTTTGTACGTGGATCGAGCCGATGAATAAAAGAGTGTCCAGGAACATATTTTCCGATAATCATACCGTTCATCATATACGCTTCACCCTAGTAAATAACGTTTGTAAAGATCGGACGACGTCTTCCATCGTCAAACAAGGTTTTGGAAATTGTATCCCGAATTTTTGCTCGATGGCCCGCTGAAACAAAACGGGTTCAGGGACATCTAACCCAAGATGTATTAAATCATCGACGTTACGGAAAATTTGTTCTGGTGTCCCTCTTCGAACGATCGTTCCTTGATGCATAATAATAATATCATCCGCGTAACGTGCTGCCTCTTCCATGCTGTGTGTGACGAGTACAATTGTCATCTTTTTTTGCCGATGAAGCTTTGCAAACATGTCCATCATTTCTTTTCGTCCACGAGGGTCTAATCCTGCCGTAGGCTCATCTAACACGAGCACTTCCGGCTCCATAGCTAACACACCTGCGATCGCTACACGGCGCATTTGTCCACCGCTTAAAGCAAACGGAGATTTATGTCGCACTTCTTCCGGCAATCCAACAAGCGCTAACCACTCGCCAACACGAGCTTTTGATTCTTGTTCTGACATGCCGAAATTCATCGGTCCAAAGCAAATATCTTTTTCTACTGTTTCTTCAAACAACTGATGTTCAGGGAATTGAAAAACGATCCCTACTTTTTTCCGTAAAGGCTTTAAATGTTTTTCTTTTTTTCCTGCTATCATTGTATAATCGCCAAGATGGACCGTCCCTTTTGTCGGTTGGAGTAAACCGTTGAAATGCTGTAAAAGGGTAGACTTGCCCGAACCTGTATGACCGATTACCGCTACATATGAGCCGCTGCGAATATCAACATGAATATCGTACAACGCTCGCCTCTCGAAAGGGGTATTTATTTGGTAACGATGTTCGACATCGCGGAATACAATGTCCATAATTCACTCACCAACCCCTCCATTGTTAAATGATCAGCCGTCATTGGAATACCATTGTTCTTCAATCGTTGACTTAGTTGTAGCGAGAATGGTAAGTCTAACCCCATCTCTTCTAATTTCGCCCCGTATGCAAAAATATGTGCAGGCGTTCCTTCGAGCACAATTTTTCCTTTATTCATCACAATAACCCGATCTGCTTTTGCGACTTCATTTAAATCATGGGTAATCGAAATAACCGTCATATCGTGTTCACGACGGAGCGACTGCATCACATGAAGAACTTCTTTTTTCCCGCTCGGGTCAAGCATAGATGTCGCTTCATCTAAAATAATGATATTCGGCTGAAGAGCAATGGCACTTGCAATAGCGACACGTTGTTTTTGTCCACCTGACAAACGATGCGGCTCGTGATGAATGAAATCTTCCATTTTTACTTTTTTTAACGCTTCGTTTATGCGTTTTTTCATTTCCTCTTTTTGTATCCCTCTATTTTCAAGACCGAAAGCGACGTCATCTTGAACAGTTGTTCCGACAAACTGGTTGTCTGGATTTTGAAATACAATACCTAATCGCTCACGTACGTCCCATACTGTTTCTTCATTCAATGGGATTCCACATACATGAATCGTTCCGCTTGTCGGTGGCAATAAACCAATTAACAACTTCGCTAATGTTGATTTGCCTGACCCATTATGTCCGACAATTGTTACCCATTCACCTTTATACACTTGAAACGATACGTTTTGTAAAGCATTCGTTTGTTCATTTGCGTATTGAAAACTTACATCTTCCACACGTACTGAAACTTCCACGTTTCTCTCCTCATCTCTTCTGAATGTTCTTACTCTCTACTCTACTACAAAAAAGAAAACAAAAAAAGGGCATAGATCCAGTTCAAAAACTGTCTCGCCCTTATAAAAACGTATTAAACTAGTTCAATAATTACCATTGGCGCACCGTCACCGCGGCGTGGTCCAAGTTTCATAATGCGTGTGTAGCCACCTTGACGGTCTTGGTAACGAGGTGCGATGTCGCTAAACAATTTTTGAATCGCATCTTGACCTGTTTCTGTGTTTGCTACTTCTTTACGAACGAATGCCGCAGCTTGACGACGTGCATGCAAATCGCCACGTTTTCCTAATGTAATCATTTTTTCTACAACAGAACGCAATTCTTTTGCACGAGCTTCTGTTGTTTCAATTCGCTCATTAATGATTAAGTCTGTCACTAAATCACGAAGCAACGCCTTACGTTGAGAGCTTGTGCGTCCTAATTTTCTGTAAGACATGTGATGTCCCTCCTTTATTTCACTTTTAACATGAAAATGCCTAGTTAACCGAACGCTTAACTAGTCATCTTTACGTAAGCTTAATCCTAGCTCTTCTAACTTCGCTTTTACTTCTTCAAGCGACTTGCGGCCTAAGTTGCGCACTTTCATCATATCTTCTTCCGTTTTTTGCGCAAGTTCTTGCACTGTATTAATGCCAGCACGCTTTAAGCAGTTGTACGAACGAACAGAAAGATCAAGCTCTTCAATTGTCATCTCGAGCACTTTTTCTTTTTGATCTTCTTCTTTTTCGATCATGATTTCAGCGTGTTGCGCCTCATCTGTTAAATTCACAAAAATGTTTAAGTGCTCTGTTAAAATTTTTGCCCCTAGTGAGATTGCTTCTTTCGGGCCGATGCTACCATCTGTCCACACGTCGATCGTTAATTTGTCGTAGTTTGTCATTTGACCGACGCGCGTATTTTCGACTTGGTATGATACGCGCGATACCGGCGTATAAATGGAATCGATCGGGATAACACCTATCGGTTGATCCTCGCGCTTATTAGCATCAGCTGGCGTATACCCACGTCCGCGTTTTGCTGTCATTCTCATCCGTAAACGACCGTCTTTTGCTAATGTCGCAATATGAAGGTCTGGGTTGAGAATTTCTACATCGCTATCGTGAGTAATATCAGCAGCTGTAACGACTCCTTCACCCTGTACATCAATCTCAAGCGTCTTTTCTTCGTCCGAATAAATTTTTAGCGCTAGCTTTTTAATGTTTAAAATGATCGTTGTTACATCTTCCACGACGCCATCAATTGTTGAAAACTCGTGCAATACACCATCTATTTGAACAGATGTTACAGCGGCACCAGGGAGTGAGGATAACAGGATACGACGTAAGGAGTTACCCAAAGTTGTACCATATCCACGCTCAAGTGGTTCAACGACGAATTTGCCATATTTGGCATCCTCGCTGATTTCAACCGTTTCGATTTTCGGCTTTTCGATTTCCAGCATTCCTTTAACCCTCCTTCAAAACGTCGAAACCCCGATTAAACCGATGACAGCTCAATCGAAATTCCCCCATGAATAAGTTCCCGAATGTGCACAACAACTGTTTTTCATTTCCCTGTAAGAATGACTATATCCCATTATTGACACATACGCAAATTCTATACAGAGAAATTAAACACGACGACGTTTTGGCGGACGGCATCCGTTATGTGGAACCGGTGTAACATCTTTAATTGCTGTAATTTCTAATCCAGCCGCTTGAAGTGCACGAATCGCTGCTTCACGACCAGCACCCGGACCTTTTACGTTTACTTCAACAGTTTTCATGCCATGCTCCATTGATGCTTTTGCAGCAGCTTCTGCAGCCATTTGTGCAGCAAACGGAGTAGATTTACGAGAACCTTTGAAACCTAACGCACCTGCACTTGACCAAGAAATTGCATTTCCATGAACGTCTGTAATTGTGACGATTGTGTTGTTAAATGTCGAACGGATATGAGCGATACCAGATTCAATATTCTTTTTTACACGACGTTTACGCGTATTCGTTTTACGTGCCATTCGTTCATGAACCTCCTTTACTTAATTATTTTTTCTTATTCGCTACTGTACGACGTGGACCTTTACGTGTACGAGCATTGTTTTTCGTATTTTGGCCACGAACTGGCAATCCGCGACGATGACGAAGACCACGGTAGCAACCGATCTCCATTAAACGTTTAATATTTAAAGATACTTCACGACGAAGATCTCCTTCTACTTTTAAGCGATCTACGATTTCACGAATTTTACCTAATTCTTCTTCTGTTAAGTCGCGAACGCGAGTGTCTTCAGATACGCCAGCTTCTGCTAAGATTTTTTGTGCAGTTGCTTTACCGATTCCGTAAATGTATGTTAATGAAATGACTACACGTTTGTCACGAGGAATATCTACACCTGCAATACGTGCCATAATTTGTACACCTCCTCAAGTTTTATCCTTGTTTTTGCTTATGCTTTGGATTTTCACAAATAACCATAACTTTTCCGCGTCTGCGAATGACTTTGCATTTTTCGCAAATCGGTTTTACAGATGGTCTAACCTTCATGTGAACTTACCTCCTTGTTCGTGCGGAGTGTTATTTATATCGATACGTAATTCTTCCACGTGTTAAATCGTAAGGTGACAATTCAACTGTCACTTTATCACCTGGTAAAATGCGAATAAAATGCATGCGAATTTTACCTGAAACGTGAGCTAAAACGGTATGACCGTTTTCAAGTTCCACTCGGAACATCGCATTTGGCAACGTTTCAACGACTGTACCTTCCACTTCAATTACATCGTCTTTCGCCATTGAACGGCTCTCCCTTCTTTTTTGAAATGAGTAACATGTTCAACTAACACGACCAGTTTAAAGCTTACGATGCGCATCCGCAAAGAAGGTTAAAGCGTTCAAAGTGTTGTTAAAATTTCATATCCCGTCTCAGTAATAGCGATCGTATGCTCAAAATGAGCACATAGTTTGCCATCTACTGTGACGACCGTCCAATTATCTTCTAACGTGCGAACATAACGGGTTCCTGCATTCACCATCGGTTCAATGCATAGAACCATGCCTGGCTTTAACCGCGGCCCTTTATTTGGCGGACCGTAATGAGGGATTTGCGGATCTTCATGTAAGTCTTGACCAATTCCATGCCCAACATACTCACGCACAACGGAAAAGTTATGCGCCTCAACGTACGTTTGAATCGCATGAGAAATGTTCGTTAACCGTGCGCCAGGTTTGGCTTCTTCCAATCCGCGATACAATGACTGTTCTGTCACTTCTAACAGCTTTTTCGCCTCTTCGGAAATGGCTCCGACTGGATATGTCCAAGCCGAGTCGCCATGATATCCGTTATATTTTGCGCCAATATCGATGCTAATAATATCTCCTTCGCGAAGCACACGGTCTCCCGGAATGCCGTGAACGAGCTCTTCGTTTACTGATGTGCAAATGCTCCCACGGAATCCATTATATCCTTTAAACGAAGGAATTGCATCATGTTTACGAATGAACGTTTCCGCAATATGATCGAGCTCTCTTGTTGTTATGCCTGGCTCGATATATTTTTGTAGTTCTTGATGAGTTAAGGCAACAATTCGGCCAGCTTCACGCATAATTTCAATTTCTCGTGGGGTTTTGCAAATGATCATTATTGTAAGCCCCCAAGTAATTCACAAATGTCAGCAAACACTTGATCAATATGTTGTTGTCCATTAATATTGCGCAAATACCCTTTCGCTGCATAAAAATCAAGCAACGGTTGCGCTTGCTTCATATTGACTTCAAGGCGATTTGCCACTGTCGCTTCGTTATCATCTGCACGTTGATACAACTCGCCACCGCATTTGTCGCAAACGCCTGCTTTTGCTGGTGGATTGAACACGAGATGATACGTTGCGCCACACTCTTTACAAATGCGTCTACCTGTTAAACGTTCCATTAAAATGTTTTTATCTACTTCAATGTTAATAACATAGTCAATGGAACGATTTAATTGTTGAAGAAGCGTCTCCAACGCTTCAGCTTGAGCGACTGTTCGCGGAAATCCATCAAGCAAAAATCCGTTTTGGCAATCGTCTTTGCTTAATCTTTCACGAACAATGCCGATTGTCACTTCATCTGGAACAAGATCGCCGCGATCCATATATGATTTCGCCTGTAAACCGAGCTCTGTTCCTTCTTTCATCGCTGCTCGAAACATATCCCCAGTAGAAATATGAGGAATTTTGTATTTCTCAACAATTTTCTCTGCCTGCGTCCCTTTTCCAGCGCCCGGCAGTCCCATTAATACTAAATTCATCAATTTCTCCCCCTCAGCTCTATATGAGGTAGAGGGAATAAAATTCCCAACACCTCTTTTTATTTAATAAAGCCTTTATAATGGCGCTTCACTAATTGGCTTTCTAGCTGCTTCATCGTCTCTAGCGCAACACCGACGACGATCAGCAAGCTCGTTCCTCCAATTTGAGCAGAAGGCGGTAGTTTAGCGAACTCGATAAAGAAGACAGGAAGAACAGCGATTGCTGCTAAAAATAGAGCTCCGACGAAAGTTAATCGATATAAAACGCGTGTAATGAATTCTTGCGTGTTCTTTCCTGGACGAATGCCTGGAATGTAACCACCTTGCTTTTTCAAATTGTCCGCCATTTGTTCTGGATTGACTTGAACAAACGCATAAAAATACGTAAAGGCAACAATTAAAGCGACGTATATGATCATACCAACTGGTTGCGTGTAGTCAAAAACTTTCTTAATCCACAATGTTACATCATTCGAGCCGAAAAACGATGCAATCGTCGGTGGAGTAATAATAAACGACACCGCAAAAATAACCGGAATGACACCTGCCGGATTCACTTTTAACGGAATGTGTGTCGAATGACCACCTACTGGACTACGTCCTTCTAATCGCTTTGCATACTGAATCGGGATTTTGCGAAACGCTTGTTGCATATAAATAACGCCAACAATCACCGCAACAACAGCTAAAGCGACTAACAATACTGTAACGATGCGTAAAAACAGCTGATCGCCAGCATTTTCAAACTGTTGGACGTAAATTTGATTGAGCGTTGTTGGGATGCCTGATACAATTCCTGCGAAAATCAATACAGAAATACCGTTCCCAACACCTTTAGCTGTAATTTGCTCACCGAGCCACATTAAAAAAGATGTCCCTGCTGTTAAAACGAGCGCAATAAGCAAATATGTCGGAATGCCTGGATTTTTAATAAGTACGCCACCAGACATATTATGGAAACCATACGACATAGCGAACGCCTGGATAAATCCAAGCACAACCGTAAAGTAGCGAGTAAACTGAGCGAGTTTACGGCGGCCCACTTCTCCTTGTTTCGACCATTCCGTAAATTTAGGAACAACATCCATCTGCAATAATTGTACGATGATGGATGCCGTAATGTATGGCATGACGCCCATTGCAAAAATAGAAAAGTTTTTTAAGGCGCCGCCACCAAACGTGTTCAACACCCCAAAAGCGTTGAACTGATCTTGCATTTTTAACACATCTGCATTTACGCCCGGCACGGGAATAAACGTACCGATGCGAAATACAATGAGCATAAGAAGGGTGAACATAATTTTTCTTCTTATATCACCCACGCGCATAAAATTGGAGATTGTTCGAAACATTAAATCACCTCAGTTGTACCGCCAGCAGCTTCGATCGCTTCTTTTGCAGAAGCAGAGAATTTATGAGCTTTCACTGTTAATTTTTTCGTAAGCTCACCGTCACCAAGAACTTTGATGCCTGCTTTTAATTTGCTTACTACGCCTGTTTCAAGCAATAATTCTGGTGTTACTTCCGTACCGTCTTCAAAGCGATTTAACACTTCAAGGTTAACGATCGCATATTCTTTACGATGAATGTTTGTAAAGCCGCGTTTTGGTAAACGACGGAATAAAGGTGTTTGACCACCTTCAAAGCCGATGCGTACACCGCCGCCAGAGCGAGCGTTTTGCCCTTTATGTCCTCTACCAGAAGTTTTTCCGTTACCAGAGCCGATACCACGACCAACACGGTTGCGTTCTTTACGGGAACCCGGTGCTGGTTGTAATTCATGTAGCTTCATGCCTAGGCACCTCCTTATTCTTCTAATTCTTTTACTGTTACAAGGTGAGAAACTTTATTAATCATTCCACGAATGGCTGGATTGTCGTTATGAACAACTGTTTGATGCAATTTTCGTAAACCTAATGTTTTAACCGTCACGCGTTGGTCTTGCGGACGACCGATTACGCTGCGAGTGAGGGTAATTGCTAATTTTTTCGCCATCATTTTTCCCTCCCTTATCCTAACAGTTCCTCAACTGTTTTACCGCGCAATTTCGCTACCTCTTCGGCACGTTTCAATTGCTTCAAACCGTCGATTGTTGCGCGCACCATGTTAATTGGTGTGTTGGAACCGATTGACTTCGATAAAATATCGCTAATACCTGCTAACTCTAATACCGCACGTGCAGGACCACCAGCGATAACTCCTGTACCTTCAGTTGCTGGTTTTAAGATGATTTCACCTGCACCGAAATGTCCGATCACTTCGTGTGGAATTGTTGTACCAACGATCGGTACAGTAATTAAATTTTTCTTCGCGTCTTCAATTGCTTTGCGAATTGCATCTGGAACTTCTTGAGCTTTTCCAGTTCCGAAGCCGACATGACCGTTTTTGTCACCAACAACGACTAACGCAGCGAAACGGAAACGACGTCCACCTTTTACTACTTTAGCTACGCGGTTAACGGCAACAACGCGTTCTTCTAGTTCAAGTTTATTTGGATCAATGCGACGCATCTCTGTCCCTCCTTCTTAATTAGAATTGTAATCCAGCTTCACGAGCAGCGTCTGCAAGTGCTTTAACACGTCCATGATATAAATATCCGCCACGGTCAAATACAACCGATGTAATGCCTTTTTCAAGTGCACGTTTAGCAATTAATTCGCCCACTTTTTGAGCTGCTTCAACATTGCCTGTTGATTCTAAGTCGAATTCTTTATCTAAAGTTGACGCGCTAACAAGCGTCACTGCTTTCATATCGTCGATAATTTGCGCGTAAATGTGTTTGTTTGAACGGAACACATTTAAGCGTGGACGTTCCGCAGTTCCTACTACTTTACGACGAACACGAGCGTGTCTTTTTTTGCGAACTGCATTTTTATCAAGCTTAGTGATCATTCGTGTCACTCCTTTCATTTACCTAAGCAGCATTATTTCTTACCTGTTTTACCTTCTTTACGACGTACAACTTCGCCTTCGTAACGAATACCTTTTCCTTTGTAAGGTTCTGGTGAACGAACGGCACGAATGTTTGCTGCTAATTCACCAACACGTTGTTTGTCCGCACCTTTAACGATAATTTTTGTTTGTGAAGGAACTTCGATTTCAAGTCCTTCTTCAGGCTCGATCTCAACAGGGTGAGAGTATCCAACGCTCAATACAAGCTTTTTGCCTTGTTTTGTTGCACGGTAACCGACACCGACAAGCTCAAGTGCACGCTCATAGCCTTTTGAAACACCTTCAACCATGTTTGCAAGCAAGCTGCGAGTCGTTCCGTGAAGCGCACGATGATGTTTCTCATCGCTTGGACGCTCAACTGTTAAAACATTACCTTCTACTTTAATGACCATATCTGGATGGAACGTACGAGTAAGTTCACCTTTCGGACCTTTTACAGTAACTGTGTTACCGTCTAATGTAACTGTAACACCCGCTGGAATTTCCAATGGTTTTTTACCAACACGTGACATGTACTACACCTCCATTCGTTGCAAAATAATTACCAAATGTATGCTAACACTTCGCCGCCAGTACGTTTTTGACGTGCTTCTTTGTCAGTTAAAATACCTTGAGATGTTGAAAGAATTGCGATTCCTAAACCGTTCAATACGCGTGGTACTTCGTCAGCTTTTGCATATACGCGCAAACCAGGTTTGCTAATACGTTTAAGGCCTGTAATTACGCGCTCATTATTCGGACCGTACTTTAAGAAAATACGAAGAATACCTTGTTTGTTATCTTCAATGTACTCGACATCACGAATGAAACCTTCACGCTTTAAAATTTCAGCGATTTCCTTTTTAATTTTTGAAGCAGGAACTTCAAGTTTCTCGTGACGCACCATGTTCGCATTACGAATGCGAGTAAGCATATCTGCAATTGGATCTGTCATCACCATTATGTTTTACCTCCTTCCCAACTCATGGGTTTATTACCAGCTTGCTTTTTTCACACCAGGAATTTGACCTTTATACGCTAATTCACGGAAACAAATACGGCAAAGTTTAAATTTGCGATATACAGAGTGTGGACGTCCACAACGTTCACAACGAGTGTACGCTTGCACTTTAAACTTTGGTGTGCGTTTTTGTTTCGCGATCATTGATTTTTTAGCCACGTTTTCGCCTCCCTCTTTTTACGAATGGGAATGATTATTTTTGGAATGGCATACCGAGCAATGCAAGTAATTCACGAGCTTCCTCGTCTGTTTTCGCAGTTGTAACGATCACGATATCCATACCGCGAACTTTGTTTACTTTATCGTAATCAATTTCAGGGAAAATTAATTGTTCTTTTACACCTAATGTGTAGTTTCCGCGTCCGTCGAATGATTTTTTAGAAACACCACGGAAGTCGCGAACACGCGGTAAAGAAACGGAAACGAGTTTATCAAAGAACTCGTACATACGCTCACCGCGAAGCGTTACTTTCGCACCGATTGGCATTCCTTCACGAAGGCGGAAGCCAGCGATTGATTTTTTCGCACGTGTAACAACTGGTTTTTGACCAGAAATTAACGCGAGTTCTTCCACTGCGTTATCTAACGCTTTTGCGTTTTGTACCGCATCACCAACACCCATGTTGATGACGATTTTTTCGATTTTCGGAACTTGCATCACAGATTTATAGTTAAACTTGCTCATCAGAGCAGGAACAACTTCTTTCAAATACTTTTCTTTAAGGCGGTTCATTTGAGTACCTCCCTTCCTCAGTCACTTCATTATTTGTCTAAAATTTCACCAGAACGTTTCGCATAGCGAACTTTTTTACCGTCAACTACTTTGTATCCAACACGAGTTGGTAATCCTGTTTTTGGATCAAGAGGCATTACGTTTGATACGTGGATTGGCGCCTCTTGGCTGATGATGCCGCCTTGTGGATTTGCTTGAGAAGGTTTTACGTGTTTTTTCACGATGTTTACACCTTCAACAAGCACTCGGTTTTTCTTTGGAAACGCAGCAAGAATAACGCCTTGTTTTCCTTTATCTTTACCAGAGATCACTTGTACTTTATCACCTTTTTTTACATGCATCTGAATCGCACCTCCTTAAAAGGCTTTTCCTTTTCATTAAATCACTTCTGGAGCTAAAGAAACGATTTTCATAAAGTCTTTTTCACGTAATTCGCGAGCAACTGGTCCGAAAATACGTGTACCACGTGGGCTCTTGTCATCACGAATGATTACGCAAGCATTTTCATCAAAACGGATGTAAGAACCGTCTGTACGGCGCACGCCACGTTTTGTACGAACGACAACCGCTTTAACAACTTGACCTTTTTTAACAACGCCACCTGGTGTTGCATCTTTAACTGTCGCCACAACGATGTCGCCAACGTTCGCATAACGACGACCAGAACCACCTAGCACTTTAATGACAAGCACTTCACGTGCACCAGAGTTATCAGCAACTTTCATACGAGTTTCTTGTTGAATCATTGACGAAACCTCCTTTCGGATTTGTATCCATCATCCCGAACAATATTAATTAAACGATTACAGCTTTTTCAACTACTTCAACAAGACGGAAACGTTTTGTCGCAGAAAGAGGACGTGTTTCCATAATTTTTACGATGTCGCCCACTTTTGCTACGTTGTTTTCGTCATGTGCTTTATATTTTTTCGAATACTTTACGCGCTTGCCGTAAAGAGGATGCTTTTTATAAGTTTCTACAAGAACCGTAATTGTTTTATCCATTTTATCGGAAACAACACGGCCGACGAGAACTTTACGATTGTTGCGTTCACTCATTGTGCGAACCTCCTCTCGATATCAATTATTTATTAGCAGCGATCTCTCTTTCGCGAATCACAGTTTTCATACGCGCAATCGCTTTGCGTACTTCACGAATACGAGCTGTATTCTCTAATTGACCTGTTGCCAATTGGAAGCGAAGGTTGAATAACTCTTCTTTCAACGCTTTAATTTTTTGTTCAATCTCGGCAGTGGTAAGTTCACGAATTTCTTTAGCTTTCATTTGATTCACCACCAATTTCTTCACGTTTTACGAATTTGCATTTGATTGGAAGTTTGTGAGAAGCAAGACGCAACGCTTCACGAGCTACTTCTTCAGAAACTCCCGCGATTTCAAACATCACTTTACCAGGTTTCACAACAGCTACCCAACCTTCAGGAGCACCTTTACCGGAACCCATGCGCACTTCAAGTGGTTTTGCTGTATATGGTTTTGAAGGGAAAATTTTAATCCATACTTTACCGCCACGTCTCATGTAACGAGTCATCGCACGACGAGCAGCCTCGATTTGACGGTTTGTGATCCATGCTGGCTCTAACGCTTGTAAGCCGTATTCACCAAAATGTACTTCTGTGCCGCCTTTCGCGCGACCTTTCATGCGACCGCGATGTTCACGACGATATTTTACGCGTTTTGGCATTAACATGATTAATTTCCTCCTTCCTCAGTTTTCTTTTTCGTAGGAAGGACCTCTCCACGATAAATCCATACTTTCACGCCGATTTTTCCGTATGTTGTGTCCGCTTCCGCTGTCGCGTAGTCGATGTCAGCGCGAAGAGTATGAAGTGGAACTGTTCCTTCGCTATAATGTTCTGAGCGAGCGATATCTGCTCCACCTAAACGACCAGATACCATTGTTTTAATTCCTTTTGCACCTGCGCGCATTGTGCGTTGGATTGCTTGTTTTTGCGCACGACGGAATGATACGCGGTTTTCAATTTGACGCGCGATATTTTCTGCAACAAGTTTTGCTTCTAAGTCTGGCTTTTTAATTTCAACAATGTTGATATGAACGCGTTTGCCAGTTAGTTCGTTTAACGCTTTACGAAGCGCTTCAACTTCAGATCCACCTTTACCGATAACCATTCCTGGTTTCGCTGTATGGATCGTAATGTTTACACGGTTTGCTGCACGCTCGATCTCAATGCGAGAAACAGCTGCATCGCTTAAGCGCTTTGTGAGGTATTCGCGAATTTTAAGATCTTCGTGTAAAAGGTCCGCGTAATCTTTTTCAGCGTACCATCTTGATTCCCAATCACGGATAATACCGATGCGAAGACCGATTGGATTTACCTTTTGACCCACTGATTATCCCTCCTTCTTTTCTGAAACGACGATCGTGATATGGCTTGTGCGTTTGTTAATTGCGCTCGCACGACCTTGTGCACGAGGACGGAAACGTTTCAATGTTGGTCCTTCGTTCACGTAAGCTTCCGTAACAACGAGCTTGTTAACGTCCATGTCATAGTTATGCTCTGCGTTTGCGACTGCAGATTTTAATACTTTCTCGATAATTGGAGAAGCAGCTTTTGGTGTATGGCGAAGAATCGCAACTGCTTCACTCACTTGCTTTCCTCGAATTAAATCAATGACTAAACGAGCTTTACGAGGAGCAATTCGAACCGTTCTAGCAACAGCTTTAGCTTGCATAAATGAAGCCTCCTCTCATATTAACGTTTTGTTTTCTTGTCATCAGCAGCGTGACCTTTGTATGTGCGCGTTGGCGCGAACTCACCGAGCTTATGACCGACCATGTCCTCTGTGATGTAAACTGGAACGTGCTTACGACCATCGTAAACAGCGATTGTGTGACCAATGAATTGTGGGAAAATTGTCGAACGACGAGACCATGTTTTGATCACTTGTTTTTGTCCAGTTTCATTCAATTTCTCGATTTTTTTCATTAAATGATCATCACAAAAAGGACCTTTTTTCAAGCTGCGACCCATAAGTGAACCTCCTTTCGTGATTGCTCTACGGTTCTTTTGAACCGTAGCTCAACCCCGTTATTTTTTACGACGACGTACGATGAATTTATCGGATTTATTTTTCTTCTTACGCGTTTTGAATCCAAGTGTTGGTTTACCCCATGGAGTCATTGGAGACTTACGTCCGATTGGTGCTTTACCTTCACCACCACCATGTGGGTGATCAACAGGGTTCATAACAGAACCGCGAACTGTTGGACGAATGCCTAACCAACGAGCGCGTCCAGCTTTACCGATGTTCACAAGCTCATGTTGTTCATTACCAACTTGACCAACTGTCGCGCGGCAAGTTGCTAAAATCATACGAACTTCACCTGAAGATAAACGAACAAGTACGTATTTACCTTCTTTACCAAGCACTTGTGCAGATGTACCTGCAGCACGTACTAATTGTCCGCCTTTACCAGGTTTTAATTCGATGTTATGAATAACTGTACCGACTGGAATGTTTGCTAAAGGTAATGCGTTACCTACTTTAATGTCCGCATCTGGACCTGACATAACTTCCATGCCAACTTGTAAGTTTTTCGGTGCGATGATGTAACGTTTTTCACCATCAGCGTAATGAATTAAAGCGATGTTCGCAGAACGGTTTGGATCGTATTCGATTGTAGCAACGCGTCCTGGAATGCCATCTTTATCGCGTTTGAAGTCAATAATACGATATTGACGTTTATGACCGCCACCTTGGTGACGAACAGTTAATTTACCTTGGTTGTTACGACCACCTTTTTTCTTTAAAGGCGCAAGCAACGATTTTTCCGGCTTATCTGTTGTAAGCTCAGAGAAGTCTAAAACCGTCATACCACGACGACCGTTAGACGTTGGCTTATATTTTTTAATCGCCATGTCCGTTTCCCTCCTTCACTTTTAAACTTATACTTCAAATAGTTCGATTTCTTTGCTGTCTGGCGTTAACGTAACAATCGCTTTGCGGCGGCGGTTTGTTAATCCGCTATAACGACCAACACGTTTGAACTTTCCTTTATAGTTCATAATGTTGACCTTCGCTACTTTCACGCCGAAGATCGCTTCGATCGCGTCTTTTACTTCTGTTTTGTTCGCTTTCACATCAACTTCGAACGTATATTTTTTCTCAGCCATTAACTCTGTTGAACGTTCAGTAATGACGGGGCGCTTAATAATATCGCGAGGATCTTTCATTATGCAAGCACCTCCTCTACTTTTTCCACAGCAGCTTTCGTAATGACAAGCTTGTCGTGGTTGAGTACATCAAGAACGTTAATTCCGCTTACTGTCACAACTGTTACTCCTGGAATGTTGCGAGCTGAAAGAATGACGTTCTCATTCGCATCTGCTGTTACAATTAACGCTTTGCGATCAACAGAAAGGTTGTTTAAGATTTTAACCATTTCTTTTGTTTTTGGTGCTTCAAGCGTTAAGTTATCTAATACAACGATGTTGTTTTCAAGCACCTTTGAAGATAATGCTGATTTAATTGCTAAGCGACGAACTTTTTTCGGAAGTTTGTAGCTGTAGCTGCGCGGAACTGGACCGAATACAATACCACCGCCACGCCATTGTGGAGAACGGATCGATCCTTGACGAGCGCGTCCAGTACCTTTTTGACGCCATGGTTTACGGCCACCGCCGCTTACTTCTGCACGATTTTTTGTTTTATGAGTTCCTTGACGTAAGGAAGCACGTTGCATAATTACCGCTTCAAATAACACATGTTTGTTCGGTTCAATACCAAATACGGCATCGTTTAATTCGATTTCGCCGATGTTTTCTCCGTTTTGGTTATACAATGCTACTTTTGGCATTGGGTATTTCCTCCTTTCTTAAAGAAATTATTTCGCTTTAACCGCGCTTTTAATAATAACAAGCCCTTTGTTTGGACCTGGTACGTTTCCTTTAATTAAGATTAAGTTGCGTTCTGGATCTACTTTCACAACTTTTAAGTTTTGTACTGTTACACGCTCGCCACCCATGCGACCTGGAAGTTCTTTTGATTTAAATACACGGTTTGGAGCGATTGGACCCATTGAACCAGGACGACGATGGTAACGAGAACCGTGAGCCATTGGTCCACGAGATTGTCCATGGCGCTTAATTACACCTTGGAAACCTTTACCTTTTGACGTACCTGTTACGTCAACGATTTCACCTTCGTTGAAAATGTCCACTTTCACTTCTTGACCTACTTCATATTCTGCAAGATTCACACCACGAATTTCACGAATGAAGCGCTTAGGTGTGGTGTTTGCCTTCGCAGCATGACCTTTTTGAGGCTTGTTCGCTAACTTCTCACGCAAATCTTCGAAACCTAATTGAATCGCTTCGTAACCGTCGTTTTCAACTGTTTTCTTTTGAAGAACTACGTTTGGAGTAGCTTGAATGACCGTTACAGGAATAAGATCTCCGTTTTCAGCGAACACTTGAGTCATGCCGATTTTTCTTCCTAAGATTCCTTTCATCTTTCACACCTCCTATATCGCAATTACAACTTGATTTCAATATCGACACCAGACGGTAAGTCTAAACGCATTAAAGAATCTACTGTTTGCGGAGTCGGATTGACGATGTCAATTAAGCGTTTATGTGTGCGCATTTCGAACTGTTCACGAGAATCTTTGTATTTATGAACCGCACGTAAGATCGTGTACACCGTTCTTTCAGTTGGTAACGGAATCGGTCCAGATACAGTTGCGCCTGAACGCTTTGCAGTTTCCACAATTTTTTCAGCAGATTGATCAAGAATTCGATGATCATACGCTTTTAAACGAATACGAATTTTTTCTTTTGCCATTATTTTCCCTCCTTCTTCGCCTATTTTCAAAATAGACATTCTCCATGGAAATTTCCTTCACACTCGCCATGGCAAAGCGGCCGGGTGTGTCAGCAACCTTCCACTTCATCGCAGTCAAAGACCAACGTTTATTATTATATATAAATTTCATGACCAATGCAAGCTTTTTATTTCTTTTCTCAACAAACTGCCTTCCCCATTATACATATTTCACAACTGATTTTCAATGGAACAAAAAAATAAGTGGTCTAGCGATAAGCTAGACCACTTTCATCCATTACTCGATGATTTCAGATACAGAACCTGCACCTACTGTACGTCCACCTTCGCGGATCGAGAATTTTGTACCTTCTTCGATCGCGATTGGAGCGATTAATTCTACTGTCATTTCGATGTTGTCGCCAGGCATAACCATCTCAACGCCTTCTGGAAGTTGGATGATACCTGTTACGTCCGTTGTACGGAAGTAGAATTGTGGACGGTAGTTAGAGAAGAATGGAGTATGACGTCCACCTTCTTCTTTTGTTAATACGTAAACTTGTGCTTTAAATTTTGTGTGTGGAGTGATTGTTCCTGGTTTCGCTAATACTTGACCGCGTTGTACTTCCTCACGAGAAACACCACGAAGAAGCGCACCGATGTTGTCACCAGCTTCAGCTTGGTCAAGAAGCTTACGGAACATTTCAACACCTGTAACAGTTGTTGCTTTTGGCTCTTCAGAAAGACCGATGATTTCTACTTGGTCACCAACTTTTAAGATACCGCGCTCAACGCGACCTGTAGCAACTGTACCACGACCAGTGATTGAGAATACGTCCTCAACTGGCATCATGAATGGTTTGTCGATTTCGCGTTGTGGAGTTGGGATGTACTCATCAACAGCGTTCATAAGTTCGATGATTTTTTCTTCCCAAGCCGGATCTCCCTCAAGTGCTTTTAACGCAGAACCTTTAATTACAGGAACTTCGTCTCCAGGGAAGTCGTATTCAGATAATAGATCGCGAACTTCCATTTCAACAAGCTCTAAAAGCTCTTCGTCGTCTACCATGTCACATTTGTTTAAGAATACAACGATGTAAGGTACGCCTACTTGGCGAGAAAGAAGAATGTGCTCACGAGTTTGTGGCATTGGACCGTCAGCAGCAGATACAACAAGGATCGCGCCGTCCATTTGCGCAGCACCTGTGATCATGTTTTTCACGTAGTCAGCGTGACCTGGGCAGTCAACGTGTGCATAGTGACGGTTGTCAGTTTCATACTCAACGTGTGCAGTTGAGATTGTAATTCCGCGCTCGCGCTCTTCTGGAGCAGCGTCGATTTGATCATACGCGCGTGCTTCTGCTTTACCTTGTTTCGCAAGAACTGTTGTGATTGCAGCTGTTAAAGTTGTTTTACCGTGGTCAACGTGGCCGATTGTACCAATGTTGACGTGTGGTTTCGTGCGTTCGAATTTCGCTTTAGCCATTATAATATCCTCCTTAGTGTTTTTTTATAAGTATAGAATGCTCGGAAGTGAAAGTGCACAGCACGTCCACTTCCAAGTCTTACATAAGTATTTATACTTGAACAATGCTAGAAAATCAATTATTCACCTTTATTTTTTTTGATGATTTCCTCAGCAATGCTCTTCGGAACTTCTTCATAATGGTCAAATACCATTGTGAACGTTCCGCGACCTTGTGTATTTGAACGCAATGAAGTTGCGTATCCAAACATTTCAGAAAGTGGAACCATCGCGCGAACAACTTGTGCGTTACCGCGAGCTTCCATACCTTCCACGCGACCGCGACGAGAAGTGATGTCACCCATGATGTCACCTAAATATTCTTCAGGGACGATGACTTCTACTTTCATGATTGGCTCAAGCAATACAGGGTCACATTTTGCTGCTGCGTTTTTCAACGCCATTGAAGCAGCGATTTTGAACGCCATTTCGCTTGAGTCAACATCGTGGTAAGAACCGTCGAATAGCTTCGCTTTAATGTCGACAACTGGATATCCAGCAAGGACACCGTTTTGCATCGCATCTTCAAGACCTGCTTGGATTGCAGGGATGTATTCTTTCGGAACAACCCCACCGACGATCGCATTTTCGAATTCGAAGCCTTTTCCTTCTTCGTTTGGCGAGAACTCGATCCAAACGTGACCGTATTGACCACGACCACCAGACTGGCGCACAAATTTACCTTCAACTTGTGCAGACTTACGGAATGTTTCACGGTACGCAACTTGCGGAGCACCAACGTTTGCTTCGACTTTGAATTCGCGACGCATACGGTCAACGATAATATCAAGGTGAAGCTCACCCATACCTGCGATGATTGTTTGACCTGTTTCTTGGTCTGTCCACGCACGGAATGTTGGGTCTTCTTCTTGAAGTTTTTGTAACGCTGTGCTCATCTTGTCTTGGTCAGCTTTTGACTTCGGTTCGATCGCGATTTGAATAACTGGTTCTGGGAATTGCATAGACTCCAAGATTACTGGGTCTTTTTCATCACACAAAGTATCACCAGTTGTTGTATCTTTTAAACCTACAGCTGCCGCAATGTCACCCGCATAAACTTGTGCAATCTCTTCGCGGTGGTTTGCGTGCATTTGTAGAATACGACCGATACGTTCACGCTTACGTTTTGTTGAGTTCAACACGTAAGAACCAGAGTTTAATGTACCTGAGTATACACGGAAGAACGTCAACTTACCAACGTAAGGGTCTGTCATAATTTTGAACGCTAACGCTGCAAATGGAGCATCGTCACGCGCTTCACGAACTGTTTCTTCTTCTGTATCAGGAACAGTTCCTTTGATCGCAGGAATGTCGACTGGAGATGGTAAGTAGTCAACAACTCCGTCAAGCATTAATTGAACACCTTTGTTTTTGAATGCAGAACCACAGAATACAGGGAAGAATTGAACAGAAACTGTCGCTTTACGAATGGCAGCTTTTAATTCTTCTTTCGTAATTTCTTCCCCTTCTAAATACTTCATCATTAATTCTTCATCAAGTTCTGCAACCGCTTCGATTAACTTACCGCGATATTCTTCTGCCATATCACGATAGTCTTCAGGAATCTCGATGCGCTCGATATTTTTTCCTAATTCATCGTGATAATGATATGCGCACATTTCAACAAGGTCGATGATACCTGTGAATTGATCTTCTGCTCCAATCGGTAATTGAACAGGGTGCGCATTCGCTTGTAAACGATCATGAAGCGTTTTAACAGAGTATAAGAAATCTGCGCCAATCTTGTCCATTTTGTTAACGAAAACGATACGTGGAACGCCGTATGTAGTCGCTTGGCGCCATACTGTTTCTGTTTGCGGCTCTACGCCTGATTGTGCGTCTAATACCGCGACTGCACCGTCTAATACACGCAATGAACGCTCAACTTCTACCGTGAAGTCGACGTGTCCAGGTGTATCGATGATGTTAATACGATGGCCTTTCCATTGAGCAGTTGTCGCCGCAGATGTAATTGTAATTCCGCGTTCTTGTTCTTGCTCCATCCAGTCCATCGTTGCTGCGCCCTCATGAACTTCACCGATTTTATGAACGCGCCCTGTGTAGAAAAGGATACGCTCTGTCGTTGTTGTTTTACCGGCGTCAATATGGGCCATAATTCCAATATTGCGAGTGTTTTCCAAGGAGAACTGTCTTGCCATATGGATTTTTTCTCCTTCCTTAAATGAAGTATCGTAATTTTATTTGCATATAGGAATATAGGCGAATGAGCGATGGGCATGCTTTTTTATTTTCAACCGCATCGCTCTCACCTATTCTTAATTTAACGAAATAATTACCAACGATAGTGTGCAAACGCTTTGTTTGCTTCTGCCATTTTGTGTGTATCTTCGCGTTTCTTCACAGCTGCACCTGTGTTGTTTGCAGCATCCATGATTTCGTTCGCTAAACGCTCTTCCATCGTTTTTTCTCCACGAAGACGAGCGTAGTTAACGAGCCAACGAAGACCTAATGTTGTACGGCGCTCTGGGCGCACCTCAACAGGAACTTGATAGTTTGCACCACCAACACGGCGCGCGCGAACTTCAAGAACTGGCATAACGTTTTTCAACGCTTGCTCAAACACTTCCATTGGATCTTTACCTGTGCGCTCACGAATGATATCGAACGCTGTGTAAAGAATTTTTTGCGCTTTACCTTTTTTACCGTCAATCATGATTTTATTGATTAAACGTGTAACTAGCTTTGAATTGTAAATTGGATCTGGTAACACATCTCGTTTAGGAACCGGACCTTTACGTGGCATAGTTTTTCCTCCTTTCAGTAAAAATCAGCGAAAAATGATACATGTTATTTCTTAGCTGCTTTTGGTTTTTTCGCACCGTATTTTGAACGACCTTGCATACGGTTCGCTACACCTGCAGTATCTAAAGCACCGCGAACGATGTGGTAACGTACCCCTGGTAAGTCTT
This sequence comes from Anoxybacillus gonensis, assembly GCF_001187595.1. GTDB lineage: Bacteria > Bacillota > Bacilli > Bacillales > Anoxybacillaceae > Anoxybacillus > Anoxybacillus gonensis. Next base: position 115,178 of record NZ_CP012152.1, on the reverse strand, counting down.
TTACACGTCCACCGCGAATTAATACAACGCTGTGTTCTTGTAAGTTATGACCGATACCTGGGATGTAAGCAGTTACCTCGATACCGTTAGATAAACGTACACGGGCATATTTACGAAGCGCAGAGTTTGGCTTCTTTGGTGTCATTGTACCTACACGTGTACATACTCCACGTTTTTGCGGAGAGTAAACAGTTGTTTGAACTTTTTTGAAGCTGTTATACCCTTTATTTAACGCAGGTGATTTAGATTTCACTACTTTTTTTGTACGACCTTTGCGTACAAGCTGGTTAATTGTAGGCATGGTAAATTTCCTCCCTTCACAATTAAATTCAAGCCCACACATCCAGGTGGCTCATTTTTATGCAAAAACAAAGTTTTTGTAGTAAACCCACAAAAACAGTTTTTAACGAATGATCGCAACAGCCGCTGCTCCTACATCGATTTTGCATGCTTTCCCGAGCTTTTTCATCGAGTCCACTTTATAAACAGGCACATTCGCTATATTCGCAGCTTCCATCACTTTGTCAATGATCGCTTTATCCGCATCTTCTGCGATCACAAGTTCATGTACCTTTCCATCTTTCAGAGCTCGTACTGTTTGTTTTGTTCCTACAATAATTTGTTTAGCCTGTGCGACTTTTTCATAAGACATGTAACATATCCTCCAAAGTGACAGGTTTTCGGAACACCTTTATTATGCTATCACTTTCTAAGAGCTGTGTCAACTATATTTTTTCAACCTATTGCTAGCGTCATTTGCTAGCAATAGGTTGAGCATTATTTTGTTGTAACAGCATCTTCATCTTTTTTCGTTTTAATAACTGGTTTTACTTTGCGATAGCGTGCCATTCCTGTTCCTGCCGGCACAAGTTTACCAATAATGACGTTTTCTTTTAATCCAAGCAATTCGTCGCGTTTTCCTTTGATCGCTGCATCTGTTAAGACGCGTGTCGTTTCTTGGAATGATGCTGCAGACAAGAACGAGTCTGTTTCAAGCGACGCTTTTGTAATTCCGAGTAATACTGGGCGAGCTGTTGCCGGACGTTTCCCTTCCATCAACACTTTCGCATTTGCATCCGTAAATTGATGAATATCGAGCAACGTTCCAGGTAATAAGTCCGTATCGCCTGCGTCAATGACGCGAACTTTTCGAAGCATTTGGCGAACCATAACTTCGATATGTTTATCGCTAATTTCTACCCCTTGCATGCGGTATACTTTTTGCACTTCACGCAACAAGTACTCTTGAACAGCATTCATATCTTTGACTCTCAATAGTTCTTTCGGGTCGATCGAACCTTCTGTTAGTTCTTGACCACGTTCAACTTTCTGTCCTTCTTGTACTTTGAGACGTGCGCTATAAGGGGCTGTATACGTACGTGTCTCGACTTCGCCTTGAATGACGAGCTCACGTTGACGATCACGCGTTTCATTAATAGCCACAACAACGCCATCAATTTCTGAAATGACCGCTTGCCCTTTCGGATTACGCGCCTCAAACAATTCTTGTACGCGCGGTAAACCTTGTGTAATATCGTCTCCTGCTACCCCACCTGTATGGAACGTACGCATTGTCAGCTGTGTACCTGGCTCACCGATCGATTGTGCCGCGATAATACCAACCGCTTCACCAACTTCAACTTCCGCACCAGTTGCTAAGTTGCGTCCGTAACATTTTTTACATACACCATGACGTGTGTTACATGTAAATGCCGAACGAATCCACACTTCTTCAATGCCAGCTTTTACAATAGCATTTGCGATATCTTCTGTAATCATTTCGTTTTCACGCACAAGCACTTCGCCTGTTTCCGGATGTTTCACCGTTTTGCGTGCGTAACGTCCAACGAGACGCTCTTCAAGTTTCACAATCACTTCTGTACCGTCTTTTAACGCACGAATTAACGTACCGCGGTCTGTGCCGCAATCGTCTTCACGAATAATGACATCTTGTGCAACGTCAACGAGACGACGTGTTAAATAACCAGAGTCAGCGGTTTTTAACGCCGTATCGGCAAGACCTTTACGCGCCCCGTGAGTCGAAATAAAGTACTCAAGTACCGTTAATCCTTCACGGAACGAAGATTTAATTGGAAGCTCGATAATACGCCCTGCTGGGTTCGCCATTAATCCGCGCATACCTGCAAGCTGCGTAAAGTTCGATGCGTTACCGCGGGCTCCCGAGTCACTCATCATGAAAATTGGATTTCGCTTATCAAGCGACTCCATTAAGCGGCCTTGAATTTTATCTTTTGCCGCACTCCAAATCGAAATGACACGTTCATAACGCTCTTCATCCGTAATTAAACCGCGTCTAAATTGTTTTAATACCGTATCAACTTTCGCTTGCGCTTCTTCTAAAATTTCTTGTTTTTCCGGCAAGACGACAATATCAGCTACACCGATGGTGATACCTGCTTTTGTTGAGTATTTAAAGCCAAGATCTTTCATACGGTCAAGCATTTTAGACGTTTCTGTAATTTTGAAACGTTTAAATACTTCCGCAATGATGTTACCAAGAATTTTCTTCTTAAACGGCGGAACGAGTTCGCGTTTGCGAATTTCTTCTTTCACGTTCACACCTTTATCAAGGAAATATTTATCTGGTGTTCGTTCTTCAATGTTTTCTTGCGTCGGTTCATTAATATATGGGAATGACTTCGGCAAAATTTCATTGAAGATTAACTTTCCGACAGTCGTTACAAGCAACTTATTATTTTGTTCTTCTGTAAACGTTTCGTTTTTCAGCGAACCTGCATGAACCGCAATACGTGTATGCAGATGAACATAACCGTTATGGTAAGCCAGCAACGCCTCATCCGTATCTTTAAACACCATTCCTTCGCCGACTGCACCTTCACGTTCCATCGTTAAATAGTAGTTTCCTAAAACCATGTCTTGCGAAGGAGTAACAACTGGTTTTCCGTCTTTCGGGTTTAAAATATTTTGCGCCGCAAGCATAAGTAGACGTGCCTCAGCTTGTGCCTCTGCCGAAAGCGGTACGTGCACAGCCATTTGGTCGCCGTCAAAGTCTGCGTTATAAGCAGTACATACAAGCGGATGCAAGCGGATTGCACGACCTTCTACAAGCGTCGGCTCAAACGCTTGAATACCAAGACGGTGAAGCGTTGGTGCACGGTTTAATAGCACTGGATGTTCTTTAATGACAGACTCTAAAACATCCCAAACTTCTGGGTGAACGCGCTCAATTTTCCGCTTCGCGCTTTTAATGTTGTGCGCTAAGCCACGTTCTACTAATTCTTTCATAACAAACGGCTTAAACAATTCAAGCGCCATTTCTTTTGGCAAGCCGCATTGATACATTTTTAAGTTCGGGCCGACAACGATTACCGAACGACCAGAATAGTCAACGCGCTTACCGAGCAAGTTTTGACGGAAACGACCTTGCTTTCCTTTTAACATATGAGAAAGCGATTTAAGCGGACGGTTTCCTGGCCCTGTGACCGGGCGGCCACGACGACCGTTATCAATTAGCGCATCAACCGCTTCTTGAAGCATTCGTTTTTCGTTTTGAACAATAATGTTCGGCGCTCCAAGGTCTAATAGACGCTTTAAACGGTTGTTCCGGTTAATGACTCGACGATATAAGTCGTTTAAGTCAGATGTCGCAAAACGTCCGCCATCTAACTGTACCATCGGGCGCAACTCCGGCGGAATAACCGGAAGCACATCTAACACCATCCACGATGGGTCGTTACCAGAGTTACGGAACGCTTCGAGCACTTCGAGACGTTTAATCGTGCGAGCACGACGTTGTCCTTGTGCTGTTTTTAGCTCTTCTTTTAACGTCTCTACTTCTTTTTCAAGATCGATATCTTGTAACAGTTTTTTAATTGCCTCTGCACCCATTGAAGCTTGGAATGAATTTCCGTACTTCTCGCGATATGCACGATACTCTTTTTCAGAAAGCAATTGTTTCTTTTCTAATGGCGTATCGCCTGGATCGGTCACGACGTAAGATGCAAAGTAAATGACTTCTTCTAGCGCACGAGGGGACATGTCTAAGACAAGTCCCATGCGGCTAGGAATTCCTTTAAAGTACCAAATATGTGAAACAGGGGCTGCTAGTTCAATATGACCCATGCGCTCACGGCGAACTTTTGCACGTGTCACTTCAACACCGCATCGGTCACAAACGACACCTTTATAACGAACGCGCTTATATTTTCCGCAATGACATTCCCAGTCTTTTGTCGGACCAAAAATGCGTTCGCAAAACAGACCATCTTTTTCAGGTTTTAATGTTCGATAGTTAATCGTTTCTGGTTTTTTAACTTCACCATACGACCAAGAACGAATTTTCTCGGGTGAAGCGAGTCCGATCTTCATATATTCAAACTTATTTACATCTAACAAGGGGCCTACCTCCCTTTTAATATCCAGGTTTTACCCTTATGTCCAAACGCTATTCTTTTACAACAACACCTTCATCTTCTTTGGCTGACTCATCTGTAGGTGGGATGATGTCAACTGGTTGCACGTCATCATCTTCCCCGAAGTTTTCCATGCTAATTTCTTTTTCATCGCTTGATAATACTGTTACGTCCATACCTAAGCTTTGTAGCTCTTTAATTAATACTTTGAAAGATTCAGGAACGCCTGGTTCTGGAACGTTTTCACCTTTCACGATCGCTTCGTACGTTTTCACACGACCAACGACGTCGTCTGATTTGACAGTTAAAATTTCTTGCAACGTGTAAGCTGCACCGTATGCCTCAAGCGCCCATACTTCCATCTCACCGAAACGCTGACCACCAAACTGCGCTTTTCCACCGAGCGGTTGTTGCGTAACAAGTGAATATGGACCTGTCGAGCGAGCATGTAACTTATCGTCAACCATGTGCGCGAGCTTAATCATATACATAATACCGACAGAAACACGATTATCAAACGGCTCTCCTGTCCGTCCGTCATATAAAACTGTTTTCGCATCGCGCGCCATTCCTGCCTCTTCTAACGTTGCCCATACATCTTCTTCGCGAGCACCGTCAAATACAGGTGAAGCGACATGAAGGCCTAGCTTTCTCGCCGCCATTCCGAGATGCAATTCGAGTACTTGCCCGATATTCATACGCGAAGGTACGCCTAGCGGGTTTAACATGATATCAACCGGTGTACCATCTGGTAAAAACGGCATATCTTCTTCAGGTAAAATGCGCGAAATAACACCTTTATTTCCGTGGCGACCTGCCATTTTGTCACCTTCAGAAATTTTCCGTTTTTGTACAATGTACACACGAACAAGCTGATTCACGCCCGGTGGCAACTCATCGCCATCTTCGCGAGTAAACACTTTAACATCAAGAACGATTCCGCCTCCACCGTGCGGTACGCGTAAAGACGTATCTCGAACTTCACGCGCCTTCTCTCCGAAAATCGCATGAAGTAACCGTTCTTCAGCTGTTAATTCCGTAACCCCTTTTGGTGTTACTTTTCCAACGAGCAAGTCGCCATCTTTTACTTCTGCACCGATGCGTACAATTCCGCGTTCATCTAGATTGCGAAGCGCATCTTCACCGACGTTTGGAATATCGCGCGTAATTTCTTCTGGACCGAGCTTCGTATCGCGCGCTTCAGATTCGTATTCCTCAATATGAATAGACGTATATACATCGTCTTTAACGAGACGCTCGCTCATAATAATCGCGTCTTCGTAGTTGTATCCATCCCATGTCATAAACGCAACAAGCACGTTGCGACCAAGCGCTAATTCACCTTTTTCCATCGATGGACCGTCAGCTAAAATCTCACCCTTCTCCACGATATCTCCTGCTTTAACAATCGGGCGTTGGTTGTAGCACGTTCCTTGGTTTGAACGAACAAACTTCAACAGACGATATTTATCTAAGTCACCTTTGACTTCTTTTCCATCGACTTCGATTAAACGGCGTACCCAAATTTCTTTCGCTTCAACTCGCTCAACGATTCCGCGATGTTTACAAATAACCGCTGCTCCAGAATCTTTTGCTGCGACATACTCCATTCCTGTACCAACGATTGGCGCCTCCGGCTGCATAAGCGGAACAGCTTGACGTTGCATGTTCGCACCCATAAGCGCACGGTTCGAGTCATCGTTTTCTAAAAACGGAATGCACGCTGTCGCTACCGACACAACTTGTTTTGGAGAAACGTCTACATAATCCACACGATCGCGCTTAACAACGATATTTTCACCACGGAAGCGAGCAACAACGTTTTCTTCTAAAAATGTTCCATCTTCCGCAATCGGAACGTTCGCTTGGGCAACGACGTAATTATCTTCCTCATCCGCCGTTAAATAGTCAATTTGATTCGTTACTTTCCCTGTTTCAGGATCGACTCGGCGATAAGGAGTTTCAATAAAACCAAATTTATTCACTTTCGCATATGTGGAAAGCGAGTTAATTAATCCGATGTTCGGACCTTCTGGCGTTTCGATCGGACACATGCGTCCATAGTGCGAGTAGTGAACGTCACGCACTTCAAAGCCTGCGCGTTCACGCGTTAAACCACCTGGACCAAGGGCAGAAAGACGACGTTTATGTGTCAATTCTGCAAGTGGGTTTGTTTGGTCCATGAATTGCGATAACTGCGAGCTTCCGAAAAACTCTTTAATAGCCGCAATGACTGGGCGAATATTAATGAGTTGCTGTGGTGTAATTGTGTTTGTATCTTGAATGGACATCCGTTCACGAACAACGCGCTCCATGCGCGAAAGTCCGATTCGGAATTGATTTTGCAGCAACTCGCCAACAGAACGAAGTCGACGATTTCCTAAATGGTCGATATCGTCTGTATCACCGACTCCATGCAATAAGTTAAAGAAGTAGCTAATAGATGCAATAATATCTGCAGGTGTAATATGTTTTACCGTTTCTGGAATATATCCATTACTAATGACCGTGATGACTTTTTCGCCATCTGGATCGTTTGGAGCATAAATTTTGATTGCTTGCAAAGCAAATTCATCTTCGACAACGCCCCCAAGCGGTTGGTATTTGCGCATACCAATTCCTTTTTCAAGCTCAGGTAAAATGCGGTCGAGCGTTCTTCGATCAAGAACGGTTCCTTTCTCAGCAATCACTTCACCCGTTTCCGGATGAACGAGCGTTTCCGCTAAACGTTGACCAAATAAACGGTTTTTAATATGGAGCTTTTTGTTAATTTTATAACGACCAACACTTGCTAAATCATATCGTTTTGGATCGAAGAAACGAGAGATAAGCAAGCTTTTTGCGTTTTCAACGGTAGGCGGCTCCCCTGGACGTAACCGTTCATAAATTTCAAGCAACGCTTTTTCTGTACTTTCTGTATTGTCTTTTTCTAACGTATTACGAATATACTCATTATCACCAAGTAAATCGACAATCTCTTGGTCCGAGCCAAAACCTAACGCTCGTAATAACACGGTTACAGGCAACTTACGCGTACGATCAATGCGAACGTAAACAACGTCTTTTGCATCTGTTTCGTATTCAAGCCATGCACCGCGGTTCGGAATAACAGTAGCTGTAAAGCCACGTTTTCCGTTTTTATCTACTTTTCCGCTGTAATAAACGCTCGGTGAACGAACAAGCTGAGAAACGATAACACGTTCAGCACCATTAATAATGAACGTACCCGTTTCTGTCATTAATGGGAAGTCTCCCATAAATACATCTTGCTCTTTTACTTCACCTGTTTCTTTATTGATTAGGCGTACTTTCACCCGAAGCGGTGCTGCGTATGTAACATCGCGTTCTTTTGACTCTTCTACAGAGTACTTCGGCTCTCCTAAGCTGTAATCAATAAATTCTAGTGACAAATTTCCTGTAAAATCTTCGATCGGTGAAATATCTTGGAACATTTCACGCAATCCTTCGTCGAGAAACCACTGGTAAGAAGAAGTTTGAATTTCGATTAAGTTCGGTAACTCCAACACTTCACTAATGCGCGCATAACTTCTTCGTTGGCGGTGTCGTCCGTATTGAACTAGTTGACCTGTCAACTGATTCACCCCTCAAATCAAACATTAATAACTTGTCATCAGACAAAAAAGAAATGGTTTCTTATAAGAAAACCACATGTTTGACCTATTATATATTTTATAAGTTTTTCCTTTAAAACTAAAATTATACATACATACACAGCATACGTAAACTAAAAAAAATACACATTTAGCATTTTATAATGGTACCATACACAAAATTGAGCGTCAAGCTTTTTGTGCTCGAATAATAAAGTAACCTTTTTTCTTTTCCACAACATCAACTTCATCAAAAATCGTTTTTAACTTTTCTAATGCAGATGGAGCCCCTTGCTTCTTTTGAATGACAACCCATAACTGTCCGCCAGAAAGCAAGTAGTTTGCACTTTGTTCAAAAATGGAATGAACGACTGCTTTTCCAGCACGAATCGGCGGGTTTGTCACAATTGCAGCAAACGTTCCTTCTACTCGCTGAAATAAATCACTTATGTAAATTCGCGCATTTTCAATATCGTTTTGCTGCTTGTTTTTCTTCGCTAGTTCGATTGCTCGCTCATTTACATCAATCATATGCACCGTTCGATGCGGAAAATCTTTTGCTAACGCCAAACCGATCGGTCCGTATCCACAACCTACATCGAGAATATTTCCTGACACATTCGGTTCAACAAATGTTTCAATTAGCAATCGCGAACCGAAGTCCACTTCTTTTTTTGAAAATACACCTTGATCGACCGTAAACAAAAACTGATGACCCCGCAACATATACGTCCATTGAAACGGCTTACTTTCTACAGTCGGCCGTTCAGTATAGTAGTGATCACCCATCGTTTTCACCTCTCTTTCCTTCATTGTAAACGAACGCACATAAAAACACAAAGAAGCTCGCTACTACGAGCGAGCCTCTTTACATCATTACTTAATTTCAACTTTCGCGCCAGCTTCTTCAAGTTTCGCTTTGATTTCTTCAGCTTCTTCTTTAGAAACGCCTTCTTTAACTGGCTTTGGAGTGTTGTCTACTAAGTCTTTTGCTTCTTTTAAGCCAAGACCAGTAAGTTCACGCACAACTTTGATAACTTTGATTTTTTGTGCGCCGCCATCTGCAAGGATAACGTCAAATTCAGTTTTTTCTTCAGCAGCAGCACCAGCAGCAGCACCGCCAGCAACTACTACAGGAGCAGCAGCAGTTACACCAAATTCTTCTTCAATTGCTTTTACTAAGTCGTTTAATTCTAAAACAGTCATATTTTTAACCGCTTCAATGATTTGTTCTTTAGTCATGATCGATCTTCCTCCTTAATGTTTTAATTTTAGGCAATTTGGAAATTAAGCACCTTGTTCTTCTTTTTTCTCAGCAACTGCTTTTGTAACAAGAGCAAAGTTGCGGATTGGTGCTTGAAGAACGCTAAGCAACATAGAGAGCAAGCCTTCGCGAGATGGAAGCTCTGCAAGCGCCTTAACTTCTTCAAATGTCGCTACGTTACCTTCGATGATACCTGCTTTAATTTTTAACGCGTCGTTCTTTTTCGCGAATTCGTTTAAAATTTTCGCAGGAGCAACGACATCATCATTGCTGAATGCGATCGCATTCGGACCTGTTAACGTTTCATCTAAACCTTCTAAACCTAACTCAGCAACAGCACGGCGAGTTAATGTGTTTTTGTACACTTTGAACTCGATCCCTGCTTCGCGAAGTTGCTTACGAAGTTCTGTAACTTGCGCGACATTTAAGCCACGGTAATCAACGATGATCGTTGATTTGCTCGCACGAAGCTTTTCAGCAATCTCCGCTACTAACTGCTGCTTTTGTTCAAGTACGCTGCTCATGTCAACACCTCCTGTAGAAGTTGAGTTTCAACACCACTTATACCGTCCAATGAAAAACCTCCATGTCAACGTAGACATGGAGGCCCCTGAAAGTGCACGTATGCACTTATTTATCAGTTTCAACACCTCGGTAGGAAATTAAGCCTGCTTGAGGCACCTACTGTCTACGGTACAAATGATATTCGCTTTTCAAACAATGAATATTGTACTAAAGCGTTTCTAAAAAGTCAAGATCTATATTAGCGCGCAACAGCAACAGTAGAAGGATCCACTTTCACGCCAGGACCCATTGTCGAAGCAACTGTTACGTTTTTCACGTATGTGCCCTTCGCCGCTGCTGGCTTCACTTTCAAGATTGTTTCGTAAATTGTTGTGAAGTTTTCTACTAATTTTTCTGTATCAAATGACACTTTACCGATTGGCACATGGATGTTTCCAGCTTTGTCAACGCGATATTCTACTTTACCAGCTTTAATTTCGTTGACTGCTTTCGCCACATCAAATGTAACTGTTCCTGTTTTAGGGTTTGGCATTAATCCTTTTGGTCCTAAAATACGACCGATCTTACCAACTTCACCCATCATATCAGGAGTTGCGACGATGACATCAAACTCAAACCAACCTTGTTGAATTTTGTTGATGTAATCTGTATCGCCAACATAGTCTGCGCCAGCTGCTTCAGCTTCTTTCGCTTTTTCACCTTTCGCAAGCACTAGCACACGACGAACTTTACCTGTGCCGTGTGGCAATACAACCGCTCCACGGATTTGTTGGTCTGCTTTCTTCGGATCAACTCCTAAACGGAAAGCAACTTCTACTGTTGCGTCAAATTTTGCAACATTCGTCTTTTTCACTAATTCAATTGCTTCTTGCACATTATATGCTTTTGAGCGATCAATTAATTTCGCTGCCTCTAAGTAGCGTTTTCCTCTTTTTGGCATTTTTTATTTCCTCCTTTTGTGGTTTTAACGGAAAGACCTCCCACGAATAAAGGTTGCGAAAACTATATAGTTCGCTTCCGCAACCTTCTCTAGCCAGATCTTCATTAGTCTTCGATGACGATACCCATGCTGCGCGCTGTTCCTTCGATCATGCGCATAGCTGCTTCAATGCTCGCCGCGTTTAAGTCTGGCATTTTTGTTTCAGCAATCTCGCGCACTTTGTCGCGCTTTACTGTTGCCACTTTATTACGGTTTGGCTCACCAGAACCAGACTCGATACCAGCCGCTTTCTTAAGTAATACAGCAGCAGGTGGAGTTTTCGTAATAAATGTAAATGAACGGTCTTCATATACCGTAATTTCAACAGGAATAATTAAACCTGCTTGATCAGCTGTACGAGCGTTGAATTCTTTACAGAATCCCATGATGTTAACACCAGCTTGACCTAATGCTGGACCGACTGGTGGTGCTGGATTCGCTTTCCCTGCAGGAATTTGCAATTTGACAACTTTAATTACTTTTTTAGCCACGAGACACACCTCCTTAAGTCCGTGATGTGGTATTAGGGATGTTCCCTCCCACTCCATATATGAAAACAATCATCGCATTCGTCTCAATGATTGAGACATACTGACCTTAAAATATTATCACTTTTCTTTCCTATTTGCAAGTTGTTTACTATTATATTTTTTCGATTTGCGAAAAGTCAAGTTCTACCGGCGTTTCACGTCCGAACATGTCAACGAGCACGGTTACTTTTTGCTTATCGATCTCAATTTCTTGAATCGTTCCAACAAAATTCGCAAACGGACCTTCTTTAATGCGAACCGCTTCATTTAATTCAAAATCAAAATCCAACTCAATTAAATCGACACCCATTCGTTTTAAAATTGCCGAAACTTCTTCTTCGAGAAGCGGGGTCGGTTTTGATCCAGCGCCAGCTGAACCAACGAATCCTGTTACCCCTGGCGTATTGCGGACAACGTACCAAGAATCGTCCGTCATAATCATTTCTACAAGCACATAGCCCGGGAATACTTTCTTTTTAACAACTTTCTTTTTGCCGCCCTTTGTATCTGTTTCTTCTTCTTCAGGCACGACGACACGAAAGATTTTATCTTGCATGCCCATTGACTCAACGCGCTTTTCTAAGTTCGTTTTTACTTTATTCTCATAACCTGAATACGTATGAATAACATACCAATTCTTTTCCATTAGCTGGGACGATACCGTCCTTCCCTCCCTAAACAAATCTTTTTTAGGCAAAATAAAAACCCGTTACCGGGCTTTATTTCTGTTTGTTATCTTTCATTATACCATGGATATACTAGTGCTATTCAAGTATAAAACGAACTAACTCTGAAATTCCTAAATCAACAACTGCAAAAAATACAGTGAAAAATGCAACTGTCGCTAAAACAGTAATCGTATAATTCACTAGTTCTTTTCGTTTCGGCCAGCTGACTTTTTTCATTTCGCGAACAACTTCGCGGAAAAATTTCGTTACTCGTTGCATATAAAACCCTCCAACGTCTCGGGATCATCAACTACTTCGTTTCACGGTGAATCGTATGCGCATTGCATGTTTTGCAAAACTTCTTTATTTCGAGTCGTTCATGGTGTTGCGCCATATTTTTCATCGTTGAATAATTTCTGTTTAAACATTGGCTGCACGCTAAAATTACTTTTTTGCGCATACGTTTTCCTCCGATATACTACGTCTTAAAAACTGTATCACACAATATTTTTTTATGTCAATATTATAAACGAATCCCTTGAATTTCTACATACTTTTCGAGTTTACGTTTTACGCGTTGCAATGCGTTGTCAATCGATTTCACATGGCGATTGAGTTCTTCAGAAATTTCTTGATATGATCGACCTTCCAAATAAAGAAGGAGCACTTTCCGTTCTAAATCGCTAAGCAGTTCAGTCATTTTTTCTTCAATATGATCGAACTCTTCGCGATTAATGATTAACTCTTCAGGATTTGTTATTTTCGTTCCCGAAAGAACGTCCATTAATGTACGGGCAGAATCATCTTCGTAAATCGGCTTGTCCAATGAAACATAGCAATTAAGCGGAATATGTTTTTGGCGCGTAGCCATTTTTATCGCTGTAATCATTTGTCTCGTAATGCACAGCTCGGCAAACGCCTTAAACGACGACTGCTTATCTTCTTTAAAATCTCGGATCGCTTTATATAATCCGATCATTCCTTCTTGTACAATATCTTCGCGATCTGCACCGACTAAAAAATATGAACGTGCTTTCGCTCGGACAAAATTTTTGTACTTATGAATTAAATAATCAAGTGCCTCACTATCACCTTGATGCACAAGTTCTACAATCGTTTCATCTTCTAGTTGTTCATAACGGCTTTGTTGTTTTTCATTTGCATTTGCGCTCACGCCGATCCCCCCGCCCTGCACATGGATAAAAGTATTATACAGTACATTTTTTTACAGGGTCAATCGTTCATTTTTCCCCTCTTCGCCATTTTTCGAAAATTTTTGCGACTTCATCCGTCAGAGGAATTTTTGACATCGGCTTTTTTTGTTGAATATGCTTGACGTTGCTTGAAATATTTCGCTGCACCGCATCCACCTCAATGAGTAGCTCTCGTGCTGATTTGCGCAACGCCCCTTGACCAAAAATCGCCCATTGTTCTGTATAATCTGATGTAGCCACGTATACTTTCGTCCGAACTTTTTGGAGCGACTTCGCCAATTTCTCAATATGTTCATCTGCTGTTTCATTTTCTTTTGTAAAAATGACTTCTACTTGATGATCGACATATTTTTTTGTTGTTCCTTGTACGAGGTGTGCGTCAAAAACAATAATCACTTTACAGCCGGTAAATGCTTGATACTCCGCCATTCTCTCGACAAGTCGATCGCGCGCCAAAGCTAAATCTGCATCGCGTAGTTCTCGCAATTCCGGCCAAGCACCGATGATGTTGTAGCCATCAACGATTAAAATATCCATCTTACTCACCTAATGGATGACGTTTTCGATACACCTCATACATTAACAAGCTAGCCGCAACGGAAGCATTTAACGATGTAACATGTCCAACCATCGGCAAGCGAACGAGCACATCGCACTTCTCGCGTAATAAACGGCTCATTCCTTTTCCTTCACTACCAATGACTAACGCTAACGGAATGACCCCATCTAGTTGGCGATAATCTTCATTTCCTTTTGCATCCGTTCCGAAAATCCAAACTCCTCGATCTTTCAACTCATCTACCGTTCGCGCTAAATTCGTGACACGCGCAACAGGAACATGTTCAATCGCACCCGTTGACGCTTTTGCGACGGTTGCGGTCAAACCGACCGAACGACGCTTCGGAATAATAATGCCATGAGCACCTACTGCATCAGCCGTTCGCATAATGGATCCTAAATTGTGCGGATCTTCGAGTTCGTCTAGAATGATAAAAAATGGTGCCTCTCCACGTTCTTCCGCTTTTTTAAACAAATCATCTATGTCGTAGTATCGATATGCGGCAACTTGCGCAATGACCCCTTGATGATTTCCTTCGCTTAACTGGTCCATCTTTTTTTTAGGAACGTATTGTACCGTAATCCCCATCTCTTTAGCAAGCTGGATAATCGGCTGCATTTGACCGCGTTGCGAACCTTCAGCAATCCATATTTTATTCATCTCGCGTCCGGATTTTAATGCTTCCAATACCGGGTTTTTACCGATAATGAGATCCATGCGTTACATCCCCCTTTCCTCATCATTGTGTTGTACATCAAACACCCATTGCATTAATTGATGGAGCCTCTCTTCATTCCCATTTAAAAAATGGTAGCCGATTAATGCTTCAAACCCTGTACTTTGACGATACGTTTGTACGTCTGTACTTTTTGGAATGCTCCCAGATTTTGCGTTACGTCCACGTCGGACAATGGAAATTTCTTGATCAGATAGTTGATGATGATTTAATAACGATTGCAACACTTTAGCTTGTGCTTTAGCACAAACATATGTTTTTGCTAAGTTGTGTAAATCGTTTGGCTTTACTTTTCCTAAAGCGAGGAGATGATGCCGTACGAATAACTCGTATACGGCATCACCAATGTAAGCTAACGTTAAACCGTTTAACTGTTGAAAATCTTTAATTTTAGGAAACAAATGCAGCATTGTTTTATCCTCTTCTCCATCTCGTTCCTTGTGGTGTATCTTCTAAAATGATGTTTTTCGCCTTTAGTTCATCACGAATGCGGTCAGCTAATGCAAAATCGCGATTTTTTCTTGCTTCAATTCGCTGTTGAATGAGCGCTTCAATTTCTTCATCAAGCAATTCATCTTGTTTTAAAGAAAGACCAAGTACATCAAAAAGCTGTTCAAATTGTTGTAAAAACTTTTGAATCACCGCTTGAGATGTATGCTTCTCCATCAAATATACGTTCGCTTGTTTAGCTAGTTCAAACAAAACGGCGATCCCGTTTGCTGTATTAAAATCATCATCCATTTCACGAATAAATTCATTTTTTAAATCTTCAATTTTCGTCAGCCATTGTTCATCGTTTGTCGTTAAATTTGTACTGCTTTCTAAACGATGTTTTAAATTCGTATATGCTGTCTTTAAACGTTCTAACCCACTTTTTGCACTGTCAAGGAGCGGCTGGCTATAGTTAATTGGATGACGGTAATGAACCGAAAGCATAAAGAAACGCAACACTTGCGGATCAACTTGCTTAATAATGTCATGCACTAAAATAAAGTTTCCAAGCGACTTTGACATTTTTTCGTTATCGATATTAATGTAGCCATTATGCAACCAATATTTCGCAAAAACTTTCCCTGTTAACGCTTCCGATTGAGCAATTTCATTTTCATGGTGCGGGAACGTTAAATCTTGCCCACCGGCATGAATGTCAATCGTATCTCCTAAATATTTACGCGCCATGGCTGAACATTCAATATGCCATCCTGGACGACCTTTCCCCCATGGACTATCCCAGTAAATTTCCCCTTCTTTTGCCGCTTTCCATAACGCAAAATCAAGAGGATCTTCTTTTTTCTCCCCCACTTCAATACGGGCACCTGATTTTAATTCGTCAATCGATTGATGCGATAACTTCCCGTAATCAGAGAAGCGACGTGTGCGATAATATACGTCACCATCAACTTCGTACGCATATCCTTTTTCGATGAGCTGTTCAATAAATTCAATGATCGTATCAATGTTTTCTGTCACACGTGGATGAACATCTGCCTTTTTGCAACCAAGCGCTGTAATATCTTCAAAATACGCCTCAATAAACCGCTCTGCAATAGTCGGCACGTCTTCTCCTAGTTCTCTTGCTGCTCGAATAAGTTTATCGTCTACATCGGTAAAATTAGAGACGTATTGAACTTCATACCCACGAAATTGTAAGTAGCGTCGAATAGTATCAAATACAATAGCCGGACGAGCGTTACCAATATGAATATAGTTGTATACTGTCGGGCCACATACATACATTTTTACTTTATTTGGTTCAATCGGGATAAACGGCTCCTTTTTTCGCGTTAACGTATTATACACTTGAATGCTCATGGTTCACCGTTCCTTTCTTTAGTTCTTCTAATTGTGTTTTTAGTTGCTCGATTTCTGCTTCTAACTCTTTAAAACGATCTGCAATTGGATCCGGTAAATCACAATGATTTAAATCTTTATTGACACGCACTCCATTTTGTACAACAACACGTCCTGGAATACCAACAACTGTCGAGTTCGGTGGTACATCTTTCAACACAACCGAACCTGCCCCAATTTTGCTATTCTCTCCAATAGTAATGGACCCAAGCACTTTCGCACCGGTAGCAATCAAGCAATTATCTTTAATCGTTGGATGACGTTTTCCTTTTTCTTTACCGGTTCCACCGAGTGTGACACCTTGATACACCGTTACGTTATCACCGATCTCGCACGTTTCCCCAATGACAACTCCCATGCCGTGATCGATGAAAAAGCGGCGGCCAATTTTTGCACCCGGGTGAATTTCAATACCGGTAAAAAAGCGGCTAATTTGCGAAATAAGGCGAGCTAAAAAGTAAAATTTTCGCTTATACAGCGCATGGGCAATACGATGTGCCCAAATCGCATGTAGCCCAGAATACGTTAAAATGACTTCTAAATAACTTCTTGCTGCCGGATCTTGTTCGAAAATAACTTCAATGTCTTCTTTTAATGTTTTAAGCATGTTGTTCCCCCCTTTGTTATCTTCTAAATAAAAAAACGTCTCTGTGTACGATGACACAGAGACGCTTCATTGCGCGGTTCCACTCTGTTTAGCCAAAAGGCTCACTCTTGCCCTTATAACGGAAGGGAATCCGCTCCATTCTACTGCAGAACGTCTCTGGTTCGAAAGGAGGCTCCGAGGTGCATTTCAAAAGAACCAAGCATAAACCACTTCCAGCCAAGGTGGTTCTCTCTGACATGCTGATTCTTTTTACTTCTCCTCATCAACGCTTTCACCGATATGACTTACACCTATTTTATTATATAAACGAGGAAATGTTAACGGATGAATTTTGCTAATCGGGACATTACCGTTTCTTTTCCGAGCAAACGAATAGCCTCTGGAAGTTCTGGACCGTGCGTTTGCCCTGTTACCGCTACACGAATCGGCATAAATAAGTTTTTCCCTTTTTGTCCCGTTTCTTTTTGCACTGTTTTAATTGCAGCTTTAATATGATCACTATCAAACGTTGCAAGCTGCTCCACTTGCTCATAAAATGCTTTTAACACAAGCGGTACTTGCTCGCCATCTAAAACAGCCTTTGCTTCTTCATCATACTCGATTTCTTGCTTAAAGAACAACTCTGATAACTGAACAATTTCGGCACCGTAGCTCATTTGCTCTTGGTATAGCGCAATTAAATCGCGAGCCCACTGTTTTTGTTCATCGGTCATTTGTTCTGGCAAGCGCCCCGCTCGAATTAAATGAGGAAGCGATAATTCAACTAGTCGATCTAAATCAAGCTTTTTAATATATTGGTTGTTCATCCATGTCAGTTTCTGCTTATCAAACATCGATGGAGATTTTGATAAGCGAGAAACATCAAAAATGCGAATAAGTTCTTCTTTTGTGAAAATCTCCTCTTCACCTTCAGGAGACCAGCCTAATAAGGCGAAAAAGTTAAACATCGCTTCTGGTAAATATCCAAGCTCTTTATATTGGGAAACGAATTGAATAATTGATTCATCGCGCTTTGATAATTTTTTACGATTTTCATTCACAATAAGCGTTAAATGCGCGTATTTTGGTGGCTCCCAACCAAAATATTCATACACCATTAACTGTTTCGGTGTGTTCGATAAATGCTCTTCACCGCGGAATACATGTGTAATTTTCATGAGATGATCATCAATGACAACAGCAAAGTTATACGTTGGGATACCATTCGCTTTTACGATGACCCAATCACCAATATCTTTCGATTCGAAAGATACTCGACCGCGCACCATATCTTCAAATTCATATACTTTTCCTTCCGGTACTTTTAAACGAATCGTATAAGGCTTGCCTTCCGCCTCTAGCTGCTGAACTTCCTCTGTTGTTAAGTGACGGCATTTTCCGCTGTATTGTGGCGCTGCAATACCTGCCGCTTTTTGCGCCTCACGCTCTTGTTCCAACTCCTCAGGTGTACAAAAACATTTGTATGCATGTCCTTTTTCTAACAACTCGTTTGTATATTGGCGATATATGTGCAGACGCTCTGTTTGGCGATAAGGACCATATCCACCATCTTTATCTACAGATTCATCATATTCAATCCCGAGCCATTTCAAATTTTCAAGTTGTGATTGTTCGCCGCCTTCTACATTTCGCTCAATATCTGTATCTTCAATGCGGACAATAAATTTTCCGTGATGATGTCGCGCAAATAAATAGTTAAATAATGCTGTACGCGCACCACCGATATGTAAATGCCCCGTCGGACTTGGCGCATAACGCACCCTAACTTCCTGTGACATGCCATAACCTCCATCTACCTAATTTCTGTACCTCATTGTACCGTAAACGGCATACAAAATCCATCATTCATTATTTTTTTGTAACAAAACGACGGCTTGTGCTGCAATTCCTTCTTCTCTCCCTGTAAAACCAAGCTTTTCTGTCGTCGTTGCTTTTACATTTACTTGTGAAACGTCTCCTTCTAACAACTCGGCAATTCGTTTTTGCATATTTGCAATATATGGCGCCATTTTTGGCTTTTGCGCAATAATTGTACAGTCAACATTCACAAGCGCATATCCATGTTGGCGTACAAGGCTCCATACACGTTGTAATAAGAGTGCAGAGTCAGCATCTTTGTAAGCGTCATCTGTATCAGGGAAGTGTTTTCCAATATCTCCTTGACCGATCGCTCCTAAACACGCATCGGCAATCGCATGGAGCAATACGTCTGCATCGGAATGTCCGAGCAACCCTTTTTCATACGGAATGTGTATTCCGCCAATAATAAGTGGACGCCCTTCAGCAAACTGATGGACATCAAACCCTTGTCCAATTCGATACATCATCGATCCCCTCTCGCACGTAAAATCGCTTCCGCAAATAATAAATCTTCTTGTGTTGTAAGTTTAATGTTCGTATATTCGCCTTCTACCACAACGACGCGATGACCGATCCGCTCAACGAGACTTGCATCGTCTGTTCCGATAAACTGTTCTTTTTTTGCTCGTTCATGGGCAGCGATAATTAATGGCATGGAAAAAGCTTGTGGCGTTTGTACAGCCCACAAGCTCGACCGATCGACCGTTTTTTCAATATGGCCATCGATCACCTGTTTCATCGTATCTTTGGCAGGAACAGCTAACACAGCTGCTCCTGTCTCTTTTGTCACTCGAACGAGTTCGTGAATTTTATTTATCGTTATAAACGGACGAGCACCATCATGAATGAGCACAATATGACCGTCATTCACCGCTTTTAATCCATTATAGACGCTTTGTTGCCTTTCTTCCCCTCCTGAAACGAGGGATTTCACTTTTTTTATTTCAAAACGATGAAGCATATGAACAAACTGCTCACGTTCTTGATCATTAATGACTAACACAATGCCTTGACAAAAATCATCTCGTTCAAATACACGTAACGTATGGATAATAACGGGTACTCCTTCAAGCTCGATAAATTGTTTATTCATTCCTGCATTCATTCGTTTTCCTTGGCCAGCTGCCGGTATAACGACATGATAATTCATTTCCCTAACTCCTAACAGCTTATAATGCTTTTTCAAGTAGCTTTAGCTTGGCAAAAATCATTCTTCCAGCTGACGTTTGTAACACGCTCGTTACAAGCACATCAACTCGTTTTCCGATATAGTCCTTCCCATCTTCTACAACGATCATCGTTCCGTCATCTAAATAAGCAACACCTTGATTTTGTTCTTTCCCATCTTTAATCACATGAACATTCAGCTCTTCCCCCGGAAGAACAATCGGTTTTACCGCGTTCGCTAAATCGTTAATATTTAGCACAGGAACATTTTGTAATTCACATACTTTATTTAAGTTGAAGTCATTTGTCACAACAACCCCTGACGTCAATTGCGCCAATTTTACAAGCTTGCTGTCGACTTCTTGAATTCCTTCAAAATCGCCTTCGTATATTTCAACGTTAATGGCTAACTCTTTTTGGATACGGTTTAAAATATCAAGCCCTCTCCGTCCGCGATTTCTTTTTAACGCATCCGAAGAATCAGCAATATGCTGCAATTCTTCTAGGACAAAACGAGGAATAACAATCGTCCCTTCCAAAAAGCCTGTTTGGCAAATATCCGCAATACGCCCGTCAATAATGACACTCGTATCTAAAATTTTTAGCGATTTTCCTTTTTTCTCCTCTTCCTCGCCACCTTTTTTCTTGCCACTTCGGTTTGGCAAAGAAAATAAGCCCATTAACTCATCGCGCTTTTTAAATCCGACTTGAAATCCTAAATACCCTAACAATAGCGTAAGAAAAATAGGTAATATCGTATTAACAAGCGGAATTTGAATAGAGTTTAATGGAATAACGACTAAAAAGGCTACAATCAATCCGAAAATTAAACCGAGACTTCCGAATAATAAATCGGTTACAGGTGCTTTGACTAACGTTTCTTCCATCCAATGAATAAGTCCAACCACATGATCGACTAACCAAAACGTGAGAAGGAATACGATGATCGCACCAACTGGGGCCGCTACATACGGGCTATCGACATAAGGAAAATCGTCTAAGTGCAACAGCTTTAACAAAGTAGGAAAGAAAATGATTCCTAACATGCCCCCAGTAATTAAAAAAGATGCTTGCACAATTCGTTTTAACACGTTTTTTCACCTCCTCTATTACATTATAAACAGTTTCCAATGTTTGAAACCAATCTGAACATGATTTTTAATGATTTTTTAATGGTTTTGTTAAAATATTGGGCGATTTTTCCCTTCTCCTAATGCATAATATAGCGCTTCTTCTACGTTGACCACCCCAATAACTTCAACATCTTTTGGAATGTTCCAGCCACCGATATTGCTTTTCGGAATAATGATGCGTTGAAAGCCGAGCTTCGCAGCTTCTTGTACACGTTGTTCAATACGAGAGACGCGACGTACTTCACCTGTCAATCCGACTTCCCCAATAACGACATCCGTATGATTTGTTGGTTGATCACGGAAACTCGAAGCGATACTTACTGCAATGGCTAAGTCAATCGCAGGTTCATCTAACTTTATGCCACCAGCTACTTTTAAATAAGCATCTTGGTTTTGAAGAAGCAAACCAACTCTTTTTTCAAGCACAGCCATTAGTAAAGAAACGCGATTATGATCTATTCCTGTTGCCATTCGACGCGGCGTTCCGAAACTAGTCGGCGATACTAATGCTTGAATTTCCACTAATACCGGTCTCGTTCCTTCCATCGAAGCAACGACCGTGGACCCGGCAGCTCCTTTAGAACGCTCTTCTAAAAAAATTTCTGATGGGTTTTTTACTTCAGCTAGCCCTGCTTCTTTCATTTCGAAAATACCGATTTCATTTGTAGAACCAAATCGATTTTTCACCGCCCGTAAAATGCGATACGTATGATGACGCTCTCCTTCAAAATATAATACGGTGTCAACCATATGTTCTAAAATGCGTGGTCCAGCAAGCGCCCCTTCCTTCGTAACATGCCCAACAATAAAAATCGCAATCCCTTTCGTTTTAGCTACTCGCATCAACTCTGCTGTACATTCACGAACTTGTGAAACACTTCCTGGTGCAGATGTAATTTCTGAGCGATATATCGTTTGAATCGAGTCGATGACAACGAACGATGGTTTCATTTCATCAACAGTTTGAATAATATGCTCTAAATTTGTTTCAGACAAAACATATAAATGTTCAGCAGTTACATGTAACCGCTCAGCGCGCAACTTCGTTTGTTTTACTGATTCTTCCCCGGAAATATATAATACAGGATGGCCGTCGTTTGCGAGTTGAGCACAAATTTGCAGCAATAATGTTGATTTCCCAATACCAGGATCTCCGCCAATTAAAACAAGGGAACCTCGAACAATTCCGCCCCCGAGCACGCGATTAAACTCTGTAAACTTCGTGTCGATTCTCGGTTCTTGTGTTGTTTCTACCGTCGTAATTGATACAGGTTTGGCTGCTACCCCTTCTGTATGCACAAATAGCGCACGGTTATGTGGTTTTACTATTTCCGTTTCTTCGACCATTGCGTTCCATGAATGACAACCTGGACATTTTCCCATCCACTTCGCTGTTTCATATCCACAATGTTGACAAACGAATTTCGTTTTCCGCTTAACCATTACTCCATTCCTTTCATTATGAAAAACAAGGTATGCGTGTAAGCATACCTTGTTTTCGTTATTTTACTGTCTCTGTTGTTAACACAACAAACTGACCATCTTTTACGTCCATAACAACTTTTTGTCCGCTGCCAATCGTTCCTTTTAACAGTTCTTCAGATAAACGATCTTCAATATGTTTTTGAATCGCTCGACGCAATGGACGCGCTCCGTACTCTAAATCGTAACCTTCTTCTGCTAATTTTTCAATTGCGGCATCCGTTAATTCTAAATCGATTTGTTGTTCTTGTAGGCGTTTTTTCAATTGCTCAACCATTAATGAAACAATTTCCTTCAAATGTTTCTTTTCAAGTGAATGGAAAACAATAATTTCATCAATTCGGTTTAAAAACTCCGGACGGAACGCCTTTTTCAACTCGTCCATCACTTTCCCTTTCATATCTTTGTATTGCTGGCTTTCGTCTTGCACATTAAAACCGACATATTTATTTCTTTTTAAAGCGTCAGCACCAACGTTTGATGTCATAATAATGATCGTATTGCGGAAATCAACTGTGCGTCCTTTCGAATCTGTCAAACGGCCATCTTCTAACACTTGTAATAAAATGTTAAATACATCTGGATGCGCTTTTTCAATCTCATCTAATAAGATGACAGAATACGGTTTGCGACGAACTTTTTCCGTTAATTGTCCACCTTCTTCATAGCCGACGTATCCTGGAGGTGAACCGACAAGACGTGATGTCGAATGTTTCTCCATATATTCAGACATATCGATACGAATCATCGCATCTTCATCGCCAAACATCGCTTCAGCAAGCGCTCGCGCTAACTCTGTTTTTCCTACACCCGTCGGTCCAAGGAAAATAAACGAGCCAATTGGACGCTTTGGATCTTTTAATCCTGCACGAGCACGACGAACCGCTTTAGCAACAGCTTTTACTGCCTCTTCTTGCCCGATGACACGAGAATGTAAAATTTCCTCTAACTTTAATAATCGTTCTGTTTCTGTTTGAGCTAATTTAGATACCGGAATTCCCGTCCAACTTGATACAACAGCTGCAATATCTTCTACAGTCACTTCAGAGTTTTCTTGACCTTGTTTCTCTTTCCATGCCCGCTTTGTTTCTTCAAGTTGTTCGCGCAATTTTTGTTCTGCATCTCGTAATGATGCTGCTTTTTCAAACTCTTGACTTTGCACAGCTGCATCTTTTTCTTTGCGAATTTCCTCAAGTTTTTGTTCAAGCTCTTTTAAATTTGGTGGTGTCGTAAACGAACGTAAGCGTACTTTCGAGCAAGCTTCGTCAATTAAATCAATTGCTTTATCTGGTAAAAATCGATCCGAAATATAGCGGTCTGAAAGCTTTACTGCCTGCTCAATCGCCTCATCTGAAATAGAAACGCGATGGTGAGCTTCGTAACGATCTCGCAAACCTTTTAAAATTTGAATAGATTCCTCAACCGTTGGTTCCCCAACGTGAATTGGTTGGAAACGTCTTTCTAATGCTGCGTCTTTTTCAATATATTTTCGGTATTCATCTAATGTTGTTGCCCCGATGCATTGTAATTCTCCGCGAGCAAGAGAAGGTTTTAAAATATTTGATGCATCAATAGCCCCTTCCGCACCGCCTGCTCCGATGAGCGTATGCAATTCGTCAATAAACAAAATGATGTTGCCAGCCTGGCGAATTTCATCCATTACTTTTTTCAAACGATCTTCAAATTCCCCACGATATTTTGTTCCTGCAACGACTGTTCCCATATCAAGCGTCATGACACGCTTATCGCGAAGCGTCTCTGGCACTTCGTTATTGACAATTTGTTGAGCTAGTCCTTCGGCAATAGCCGTTTTCCCTACACCTGGCTCTCCGATTAAAACAGGATTATTTTTCGTCCGGCGACTTAACACTTCAATGACACGTTGAATTTCTTTACTTCTTCCAATCACAGGGTCTAAACCGCCTTCACGTGCAATGGCTGTTAAATCACGTGCTAAACTGTCTAGTGTCGGCGTGTTCGCATGCGTGGTTCCCCCATGATGCCCTGATGCCGATTCATTGCTTCCTAATAATTGAAGCACTTGCTGACGAGCTTTATTTAGGCTTACTCCTAAATTATTTAAAACACGTGCAGCAACACCTTCTCCTTCACGAATAAGTCCAAGTAAAATATGCTCTGTTCCAACGTACGAATGTCCAAGCTTTCTAGCTTCATCCATAGACAATTCAATCACTTTTTTTGCACGAGGCGTATAATGAATCGTTTGTCCTACTTCGTTTCCACGTCCAATGAGTGATTCTACTTCTTTTTGAATTTTATCTGGTCCTAATCCAAGCGCCATAAGCGCTTTTGCTGCAATTCCTTCCCCTTCGCGAATTAAGCCGAGCAAAATGTGCTCTGTTCCAATATTGTTATGTCCCAAACGAACTGCTTCTTCTTGTGCTAGTGCTAACACTTTTTGTGCTCGCTCTGTAAAACGTCCGAACATCATTCTTATCAACCTCCTTTAATTTACTTCCATTGGTATAATCGTTCACGAATGAGTGATGCGCGGCGAACATCTCGCTCTTGCGGACGCAACGCACCACCTGCATATTTTTGTAAGAAACCGGGCTGCGTCAAAATCATTAGCTCTGTTAAAATCGTTTTTGGCACGTTCGTAATATACCCTAAATCAATACCTAATCGTACATCAGATAAACATTGTGCCGCTTCTTTTGAACCGATGATTCGACTATTCGTTAACACACCGTAAGAACGATATACCCTATCTTCTAATTGTATGTTAGAAGTTTTGACTAATGCCTCACGCGCCATTCGCTCTTGTTCAATTAATTGACGAACAACTCCTGTTAAATCTTCGACAATATCTTCTTCACTTTTTCCTAATGTAATTTGATTTGATATTTGAAAAATATTCCCTAATGCTTCACTGCCTTCTCCATACGTGCCACGAACAACTAAACCAAGCTGATTAATAGCTGGAATTACTTGATTTATTTGTTGTGTTAATACAAGTCCTGGTAAATGCATCATAACGGATGCACGTAATCCCGTTCCGACGTTTGTTGGGCAACTAGTTAAATATCCGTATTTTTCATCAAAAGCATAGTCGACATGTTGTTCAATCCAGTCGTCTAAAGCGTTAGCCATTTTTAACGCTTCTTTTAATTGAAAACCTGCAAACAAACATTGAATGCGAATATGATCTTCCTCATTGATCATAATGCTTGCTTCTTCTTGTTCCGATAATAAACATGCACCAAATGTACAATCTTCAGCTAAATGAGGACTAATCAAATGTTTTTCGACTAACACACGCTTTTCAATCGATTGTAACTCATTCATTTTTAATAAGAAAAAGGGGCCGATATGACCGAGACGTCTTTGTGAAAATAACTGTTCAAATAACTGAACAATTTGCATCGCTTCTTCATTTGTAAATACGGTCGGGAACGAGTATTGTTTCATGTTTCTCGCTAGACGAATGCGACTACTTAATACAATGTCAGAGTCTGGACCTTCTTCGTTCATCCATGGGCTGAGAGCGCGTTGGAAAAATACATATTCATTCATATCAAGCGCCCCCTTCTGCGTTTAATTTTGTCTCAAGCTCCCGAATTTGATCACGCACTTCAGCGGCTTTTTCGAACTGTTCTTTAGCAATAAGCTCCTGTAACATTTGTTTTAACTGTCCAATTTGTTTACGAACATATAATGTCCCACCGACCCGCTTCGGAATTTTCCCTTCATGGGCTACATGCCCGCCATGCAATCTTCGAAAAATAGGTGGCAAATGGGTACGAAACGTCTCATAGCAACTCGCACAACCAAAGCGACCAACTTTCACAAATTGGGCATATGTCATTTTGCAATGCTCGCATTGTAATATATGCTCATTATGAAAAGAGGGCGCTTTTGGTTCTTTTAATGACGCATCCATATTTAATAATCCTGCAATTAAATTGTTAATGGAAAAAGCGCCTTGATGAGGGAACATAAACATTTCACCTTTTTCATGCGCACATTGTTCACAAAGATGAATTTCTGTTTTTTCCCCATTCACAATTTTAGTAAAATGAAGCGTCGCTGGCCGTTGATTGCATTCTTGACATATCAAATGATTCACCCTCTTTACATATACTTTAGCGATGTCAGCATCGCTTTTAATATGCGGGCACGCAGTTCATCACGATGAGGAAGGTCAATAGATAAAACTGCGCGATCAATAATGCTTAACATCATATTCGCTTCCCGCTCCGAAATTACCTTTTCATCTAACAATCGTTGAATAATATGCTCTCCATTCGTCTGACTAATTCGGTCGCGAACGATGGACAATAAATGGTCAATGAGCTGAGAAGCATTTTGGGCTTTCACTTTCATAATACGAATATAACCGCCACCGCCGCGTTTACTTTCAACAATATATCCTCTCTCTAACGTAAAACGTGTATTAATGACATAGTTAATTTGCGAAGGAACACACTGAAATTTATCCGCAATTTCACTTCGTTTAATCTCGACGATATCTTTTCCGCTCATATTTAATACTTGCTTTAAATATTGCTCAATGACATCAGAGATATTCCTCACATAATCCCTCCTCTGCCAGTTGACTTTGACTATATTTGACTTTAATTTTAATATATACGGAATTCTGCAAAAATGCAAGAATCCCTTCTTTTCTTCTCATATATTTTACCCACTGCATTCAATCAATAAAACAAAAAAGACCAAGACAATTTTTGTCTTGGTCTTCTCTTTGCCCGGCAACGTCCTACTCTCGCAGGCGGTGTCCCGCCAACTACCATCGGCGCTGGAGAGCTTAACTTCCGTGTTCGGGATGGGAACGGGTGTGACCTCTCCGCCATCGTCACCGAGCAATATGATGAAGGATTATTCCTTCAAAACTAGATAACAGGGGTTGCATTGTCGCCTACGCTTTTCTTGTGTGTTTAGTTAAGTCCTCGATCGATTAGTATCCGTCAGCTGCACGTGTCGCCACGCTTCCACCTCGGACCTATCTACCTTGTCATCTTCAAGGGATCTTACTCGCTTGACGCGATGGGAAATCTCATCTTGAGGGGGGCTTCACGCTTAGATGCTTTCAGCGCTTATCCCTTCCGCACATAGC
>NZ_CP012152.1:32500-82500 GCF_001187595.1 Anoxybacillus gonensis | reverse complement strand
CGTTGATCGATTGGATCATTTAATTCTGTAAATGCATTTGCATGCTCACGTGCAACGATAAATAATTCAAAGCGATCTGTAAAGCGAGGGTCTTCTGGGTTTTTCTTCGCTAAAGGCGAAATTTCAACCGGATGACCGTAAATAAATGTTGGTTGAATAAGGTGTTGTTCTACCTTTTGTTCGAAAAATTCGTTTACAATATGACCAAATGTCATATGCGGAGCTACTTCTACTCCATGCTCTTTCGCTAGTTGACGAGCTTCTTCATCGCTCATATGCTTCCAAAAGTCAACACCAACGTATTCTTTAATCGCATCAACCATATGAAGTCGTTTCCAAGAAGGTGTTAAATCTACTTCATATTCTCCATATTGAATTTTTGTAGTTCCAAGCACTTCTTGAGCAATATGCGCGATCATATCTTCTGTTAATTTCATAATATCTGTGTAATCAGCATAAGCTTCATACAATTCAAGCATTGTAAACTCTGGATTATGGCGTGTTGAAATGCCTTCGTTTCGGAATACACGACCAATTTCATATACTTTTTCTAGCCCACCAACAATTAAACGTTTTAAATGCAACTCGATTGCAATGCGCATATACAACGTCATATCTAAAGCATTATGGTGCGTAATAAACGGACGAGCAGCAGCCCCTCCAGCAATCGAATGCATCATCGGCGTTTCTACTTCCAAATACCCTCTTTGATCTAAGTAACGACGCATAGACTGAATGATTAAGCTGCGTGTAATAAATGTTTTTTTACTTTCTGGATTCATAATTAAATCGAGGTAACGTTGGCGATAACGTTGCTCAATATCTTTAAGCCCATGATACTTTTCAGGAAGTGGACGCAATGATTTTGTCAACATTTCATATGCATGCACTTTAATAGAAAGTTCGCCCACTTTTGTCTTAAATACTGTTCCTTGGACACCAACAATATCCCCTAAATCTGACGTATCAAAAATTTCATACTGTTCTTCGCCAACATCGTCTTTGCGTACATAAATTTGAATTTGCCCCGTCAAATCTTGAATATGTGCAAATCCAGCTTTTCCTTTGCCGCGCTTTGTCATAATGCGACCGGCTACAGAAACATGAATTTGTTTCTCCTCAAGTTCTTCTTTCGATAAATGACCGTATAGCGCAAACAACTCTTCAGCTTTATGTGTGCGCTCGAATCGTTTCCCGAATGGATCAATTCCTTTTTCACGTAATTTATGTAACTTTTCACGACGAACTAATAGCTGATCATTTAATTCTTCATGTGACATACGAAAGTTCACTCCAATGACCTTTTATTTTTTAAGACATACTGCCAGTATGAACTGACAGTATGTTTTACACTTCCATCACGACATCACTTTCTTTTGCCTCAACTTCTTCGACAAAATTCATCAGTAACGCCACAAGCTCATTGCGCGTCTGACATTCGTTAATCGCGTTACGCACTTTCGCGTTTCCACGAATACCTTTTAAGTACCATGCAGCATGTTTGCGCATCTCTTTCACAGCAATATGCTCATTTTTCAAAGCGATCAAACGATCTAAATGCAAAATGCATACTTCGATTTTTTCACGTACTGATGGTTCCGGAATGAGCTCACCTGTTTCCAAATAACGAACTGTGCGATAAATCATCCAAGGATTACCAAGGGCTGCTCGGCCAATCATCACTCCGTCAACACCTGTTTGCTCTAACATTCGTTTAGCATCTTGAGGAGTCTGGACATCACCGTTGCCAATAACAGGGATGCGAACCGCTTCTTTTACTTGCTTAATGACGTTCCAATCGGCTTTTCCTTCATACATTTGCACGCGTGTTCGCCCATGAACAGCCACAGCTTGTCCCCCTGCCCGTTCTACCGCCTGAGCATTTTCAACAGCATAAATGTGATGTTCATCCCAACCAATCCGCATTTTTACCGTTACAGGCTTTTCTACGGCATCAACAACTGCTGCCACCATATCATAAATTTTATTTGGATCTAATAGCCATTTTGCCCCCGCATCGCATTTTGTAATTTTCGGGACAGGACATCCCATGTTAATATCAATAATGTCCGCATTCGTATGCTTATCTACATATTTAGCTGCTTGTACAAGTGTTTCTTTTTCTCCACCAAAAATTTGCAAGCTCAATGGTTTTTCACGCTCATCAATATAGAGCATTCCCATTGTTTTTGGATTATTAAATAAAATCGCTTTATCGCTAACCATCTCTGCACAAACAAGCCCTGCACCAAACTCTTTTACAGTTAGGCGAAAAGCTGAATTACATACGCCTGCCATCGGAGCAAGAACGACAGGATTATTAATTTGTACATTTCCGATCTTGAACATTAAACTCCCTCCTTTCTTGCTAACATAAATTGTTCCTCCACCGCTTGGCGACTTTTCCATATACGAACACCTTGATCCGATAACTGTTCAACGTACGAACGTAAAGGATGTTGAACGGAAGGAATAATTAACGATTCATCTATTTCAAACAACGGGATTAATACAAACGCCCGTTCATACATACGCGGATGCGGAATGATAAGTTGTTCTGTTTCAATATTTTCGTGATTATATAGCAAAATGTCAAGGTCTAACGTTCGTGGCCCCCAATGAACTTCTCGTTTTCGACCAAACTGTTTTTCAATGTCCATCGTTGCTTCTAACAAAGCAAATGGAGATAGCGACGTAGCAACCTTTACAACCATATTTAAAAAACAAGCTTGTTCGACATATCCAACCGGATCTGTTTCATAAACGGAAGATGTCGCTAAAACAGAAATACATGAGTGGTTATTTAAAGCCGTGACCGCTTTACGTAAATAATCAAAACGATCTCCTATATTTGAGCCTAATGCAATATAAGCAATATGTTCCATTTGTTAACGCCCTCTCGTAATTTCAACCGCCACATACGCATAGTGACCTTTAATAGGTGGGTTTGGCTTCGTCACCTTGACAGTACAAGATGAGATTGTTGCATAAGCAGATAAAATTTGCTCAGCAATGTGTTCTGCTACTGCTTCGATCAATTGAAATGGCTTCCCTTCGACAATACTTTGACATATGTCATATATATGTGCATAGTTAACCGTTTCATTTAAATCGTCGGTGACGCCTGCTTTTCTTAAATTTGTTTCAATGATGACATCAACATAAAAACGTTGACCGAGCTTATTTTCTTCAGGAAATACCCCGTGATAACCGTAAAATTCCATTTGCTGAACGTAAATTTTATCGCTCATACTCCCACCCTCTCCCGATCATCGCATCCATCATTTTAGCCATTCTAGCGATCGGTAAAACGTCATGTACGCGAACGATATGCACTCCTTTGGCGATACCGAGGCAAACTGTTGCTCCTGTTCCTTCTACTCGTTCATGAACGGGTAAATCAAGCACATGTCCGATAAATGACTTTCGCGATGTCCCTAACAAAATAGGGTAACCGAGAACAGAAAACTCGTCCAATCGACGCATCACTTCTAAATTATGCTCTACTGTTTTAGCAAAACCAATACCTGGATCGATAATAATTTGCTCGTCCGTCACACCCGCTTGCTTTACAAGATGTATACTCTCTTTTAAATCATTGATCATATCTGAAATAAAATCTTTATAATGGCGATCGTGACGATTATGCATTAACACAATCGGAACACCGTAATTAGCCGCTACTTTAGCCATGTTCGGATCGGCTTTCGCTCCCCAAACATCGTTAATCATCGTTGCTCCTGCTTCAATGGCTTGTTTTGCGACTTCTGCTTTATACGTATCGATAGAGATTGGTACATCTACTGCTTTAGCGACTGCTTCTACAATTGGAATGACGCGACGCAACTCTTCTTCAAGCGGTACTTTTTCAGCCCCAGGGCGAGTTGATTCGCCCCCGATATCAATGATGTTCGCTCCCTCAGCTACGAGTTGTTTTGCACGTTCAACCGCCTGCTCTACGTGATTGAACTTCCCACCATCAGAAAAAGAATCAGGCGTTGCATTTAAAATGCCCATAATGACCGTTTGTTTTCGTAAATCTAACTTATGCTTTCCGCAATAAATGACATCAATCAATTGACGTACCCATCCTTTCTGTCGTACCTTGTCCATAAACGCGTTGTAAACGATGCGTATGCACGTTGGAGACGTTTTGTTATTTCCCCACATTTCCCGGGATATATATTCTCATCTAGCCGACAAACCGGCACAACTTCTTGAATGGAATTTGTTAAAAAGATTTCATCTGCGTTTTTCAGCTGTTGCAAGGAATAAAACCCTTCTTCGACATGAATGCCCCATGAGTGCAGTAAATCGATCACAAACATTCGAGTCACACCGTTTAAAATCCCTGTTTGTACGGAAGGGGTGTACACAACACCATCTTTCACCCAAAAAATGTTAGAAACAATTCCTTCTGCTACAAATCCTTCTTCTGTAAGGAAAATACCTTCTACGTTCGGATGATGACCAATTTCTCTTTTACCTAAAATATTGTTTAAATAGTGATGCGATTTTAACCGAACGCCCCCTTCTGGCGTATTTCGTCTCACTTGTAAAGTTTGACATGCTTTCTCTTCCGCAAAGTTTGGAATACGTTTCATATACATAATGATTGTCGGATGTGTGTACTGTTCCACCTGTAGCCCCACATCGCCGATTCCAGCTGAGACGTTTAAACGAACATACGCATCGCGATAAACGTTTGCCTCTAACAATTGGGAAAGAATATGCAAAACATCATTTCGAGTGATAGAACATGAAATGTTGAGCATATCGAGTCCGTTATGAAGACGAACTAAATGATCATCAAGCAAAAATGGGTGTCCATCATATACGCGGAATGTTTCAAACACCCCGAGCCCATACATAAATCCATGATCAAACGGTGAAATACGAGCATCTTCATTTTTTACGATTTGTCCATTTACGTAAACGAACATACGACATCACTTTTGTCTGTATAATGTAATAAAATTTTTAAGCATTTCTAAACCGTATTCCGTCATGATCGACTCAGGATGAAACTGCACCCCTTCAATTGGCAATGTTTTATGGCGAATGGCCATAATTTCCCCTTCTTCTGTCCACGCGGAAATGTCAAAGCAATCGGGCAATGTTTCTCTTTTTACAATTAGCGAATGATAACGCGTAGCAGTAAACGGATTCGGAATTTGAGTAAAAATCGTCTTTCCATCATGAAAAATCGGTGATGTTTTACCATGCATTAAACGTTCCGCCCGAACAACCTCCCCACCAAACACTTGCGCAATCGACTGATGCCCAAGACATACACCAAAAATCGGGATCTTCCCTGCAAAATATTGAATCGCCTCCATGCTGATGCCTGCTTCATTCGGACTGCACGGACCAGGGGAAATCATTAAAAAATGTGGTTGAAGTTGTTCAATTTGAGCAATCGTTACTTCATCGTTTCGTTTAACGATCAATTCTTCCCCTAATTGCCCTAAATATTGGACTAAGTTATACGTAAACGAATCATAATTATCAATCATTAAAATCATTTTGCTCACCTCATGCTTAATTGTACATACTCTTCTTCGCTCAGCTCTTTTGCTTTCCATAAAGCAAATGCTTTCTTTAAACATTCTTTATATTCATGTTCTGGTTGAGAATCAATAACGATTCCTGCCCCCGCCTGTACATAGGCAAGACCATCTTTCGCAATCATCGTTCGAATCGCAATGTTTAACTCCATATCGCCGTTAAATCCGATCCAACCAATGGAACCTGTGTAAACACCACGTCGAACAGGCTCTAGCTCTTCGATAATTTCCATTGTTCGTACTTTCGGAGCCCCTGTAATCGTTCCACCTGGAAACACAGCGGATATCACATCGAACGCGTCTTTCCCTTCTTCAAGTCGTCCAGAAACATGCGAGACGAGATGCATTACGTGAGAATATTTTTCAATCACCATAAACTCGTCTACATGTACCGTCCCATATGCACATACACGCCCAAGATCGTTCCGTTCTAGGTCAACAAGCATTAAATGTTCCGCTCGCTCTTTTTCGTTTGCTAATAATGACTGCGCAATTTGTTCATCTTCTTGAATTGTTTTACCACGTGAACGCGTTCCTGCAATCGGACGTGTACTCACATACTCCCCCTTCTTTTTCACAAGTAACTCTGGGGAACCGCTTACGAGTTGAAATTCAGGAAAATGCATATATGCCATGTATGGTGATGGATTTAATGTACGTAATTTTTCATACACCGCAAACGGATGAGTAAGTAACCGTTTCGACTGTCGCACAGACAAGTTCACTTGAAAAACATCGCCTTGCGCAATATACGCACGCACTTTTTCGACAGCTTCCATAAACTGCTCTTCGCTCATTGATACCGTTTCTTCCTTCTCATAGTTCGGAATAAACGGACGAGAAGCATCGGCCAAGTCCGTTGTCCATAATTGCTCGTATCGTGCAAGACGTTCGTGCGCTTTCTGCTCTTCTCCGTCTACATAGTGAGTAATGAAATAAAGGGACGATTCAAAGTGATCATATACAAACACATCGTCAAATACGAGGAAATACAAATCGGGCATATTTAAATCGTCACGTGCGATCGAAGGAAGCTTTTCAATATACCGCGCACAATCGTAACTGATGTATCCAATCGCTCCGCCTTGAAAGTCTGGGCCTTCCTCTAATTTTTCTATCTTCCATTGATTGAACCATTTTTTTAATGATTGCAATATATTCCCTTCAAACGTCTCTGTGCGATGTTTCTGCCACACTGTCAACTTGTCATCTTTCCCAATGACAACCGCAAATGGTTGTAAACCGATAATACTGTATCGACCGTCCCGTCCACTCTCAAGCAAAACATGATGCAACTGTTTTCGTGACAATGCTTTATATTGAGAAAACCAATCACGTTGTGCGTATGTGATTTTTTTCATCATCGGTCGTCGCTTTTGCTGGGTCACAGATGTCCACTCCTCTCCATCAGTCCATACACTTATTGTACAACGAACATATAGAAACAATCACGAAAAAAAATTCGGCAAGGACATTCTTGCCGAATTATTCTTCAAACTGATATAGTGGTGTGCTCAAATAACGTTCACCGTTACTTGGAATAATTGCTAACACTTTCTTTCCTTTTCCTAATTTTTTCGCCACTTGCAACGCTACATGAATCGCTGCACCAGATGAAATGCCTCCTAAAATGCCTTCTTGGCGAGCAGCTAGACGAGCGGCTGCAAATGCTTCCTCCGTCTTTACAGTGACGACTTCATCGTAAATGGATGTATTTAAAATATCTGGGACGAATCCCGCACCGATTCCTTGTATTTTATGCGGACCTGGTTTTCCACCTGAAAGCACAGGAGAGTCAGCTGGTTCAACCGCATAAATTTTAATGTTTGGATATGCTTGACGCAACACTTCTCCAGCTCCTGTAATCGTTCCACCCGTTCCAATTCCGGCTACAAACGCATCTAATTGATCGCCCATTTGCTCAACGATTTCTTTTCCTGTCGTTAAACGATGCACTTCTGGATTTGCTTCGTTTTTAAATTGTTGCGGCATAAAATAACCGTGCTCTTGTGCAAGCTGCTCTGCTTTTTGAATAGCCCCTCGCATTCCTTCGCTTCCTGGGGTTAATACAAGCTCTGCCCCATAAGCACGAAGTAAGTTACGGCGCTCTAAACTCATCGTATCAGGCATAACGAAAATGGCTTTATATCCTTTTGCGGCAGCAACCATTGCTAAACCAATTCCCGTATTTCCGCTTGTCGGTTCAATGATTGTATCCCCAGGCTGAATTTTTCCGGCTTTTTCTGCTGCTTCAATCATCGCAAGCGCAATCCGGTCTTTTACGCTGCTTCCTGGATTCATAAACTCTAACTTCACATATACATCTGCGCTATCTTCATCAACGATGCGATTTAACTTCACTACCGGTGTTTGACCAATTAACTCTGTAATGGATTGTACTACACGCGCCATTTCATCCACCTCTAATCCCGAGTATTTTTATAGAATTTGTAACCAATTTATCAGTTATTTTCGAAATTGTCAATCATTTATTTTTGTTTTGCTAATTTTTTTAACTCCTCAAGATCTTCGGCCGAAAATGTGTACGTTTCATTACAAAAATGACAAGAGGCTTCCGCTTTCCCTTCCTCATCAATCATTTGTTGAATTTCTTCCGCTCCTAAGCTAATGATCGCATCTGCTACTCGTTCACGTGAACAACGACAAACAAATGATACAGGCATCGTTTCGAGAATTTTTACATTTTGTTCCCCACCAAGCAATTCATATAAAATTTGTTCCGGCGTTAAACCACTTTCAATCATTTTTGAGATCGGCGGAATAGTAGCTAAATTTTTTTCAATGTCGGCAATTGTTTTTTCTTCTGTACCCGGCATAAGTTGTAAAATAAAACCACCCGCCGCTAATATCGTATCATCCGGATTCACTAACACACCAACCCCAACGGATGATGGCGTTTGTTCAGAGGAAACGAAATAGTATGTAAAGTCTTCACCAAGTTCTCCAGATACGAGCGGAACTTGTCCTGTAAAATAATCGCGTAACCCTAAGTCTTTCACAACTGTTAATGTTCCATTTGTCCCAACTGCTCGAGCGACATCGAGCTTCCCATTCGCATTCAATTCAAAATGAACATGTGGATTGGATACGTAACCGCGCACATGTCCTTTGGCGTTACTATCAACAAGAATATGCCCAATAGGTCCGCCACCTTCAATTTTAATTGTAATTTGGCTATCTCCTTTTAACATCGCTCCCATCATCACGCCCGCTGTCATCGCACGACCTAATGCTGCAGACGCTGTCGGCCATGTTTTATGTCGCCGCTGCGCCTCCCGAACGGTTTCTGTTGTTCGTACGGCATACGCTCTCACTTGCCCATCGTATGCCAACGCTTTTACTAAATAATCTGCCATTGCTGTCACTCACCTTTCTTGTTTCGCTCATATAACAATTGCAATCCTTTTAACGTTAAAAACGGATCGACGATATCAATCACATTCGATTCATGGGCAATTAATGAAGCTAATCCACCTGTTGCAATTACTTTTGGAGGAATAGTGCTTTTTTCTTTCATCCGTGACACAATTCCTTCTACTTGTCCAACATATCCGTATAAAATACCTGCCTGCATCGCACTTACTGTATTTTTCCCAATAATATCGTCTGGACGGGCAATCTCAATGCGTGGAAGTTTAGCAGCACGAGAATAAAGCGCTTCCGTAGAAATCGTAATACCTGGCGCAATAGCTCCTCCCATATATTGTTTATGCTCGTTAATATAACAGTATGTTGTTGCGGTACCGAAATCAACAATAATGAGCGGTGCCCCGTACAAATGAATGCCCGCTACAGCATTGACAATTCGGTCTGCTCCGACTTCTTTTGGATTGTCATACTTAATGTTCAGCCCTGTTTTAATGCCTGGACCGACAATGAGCGGCTTAATATGAAAGTATTTTGTACACATTCGCTCTAACGCAAACATAATTGGTGGAACAACGGAAGAAATAATGATGCCGTCAATATCAGAAAAATGCAATCCGACATCTTGCAATAACATTTTCACGATCATCCCATACTCATCTTCTGTTTTGCTTCGGCTCGTTTCAATGCGCCAGTGAAACTTCAGTTCATCTCCGTCATATACACCTAGTACGGTATTTGTGTTTCCAACGTCTAATACAAAAATCATCGCTCATCCCCACTTTTCCACAATTTGTTCCTTTTTTTCATCATACCATAAGCGGACGGTAAAAAAAGATGCCTCTATAAAAAGAGACACCTTTATTCTTCTTTTTTCGTTTGAATATTTACTTTTACCTCATCTTGTTGATTGCCATTTCGATTCGGTAACGTACCGTGCTCAAACAAATGCTTAATTTGTTCCGCATCAAGCGTTTCAACTTCAAGCAACGTATTCGCAATAAGCTCCAGCTTATCGCGATTTTCCGTTAATACGCGTTTCGCTTTTTCATAACATTCTTTAATAATGCGCTGCATCTCAAGATCAATTTCGTATGCGATTTGATCACTATAATTTTGCTCGTTATGCAAATCACGACCTAAAAACACTTGACCGTGAGATTGGCCAAACTGCATCGGTCCAAGCTTATCGCTCATACCGAACTCCGTAACCATGCGACGAGCGATGCTTGTGGCACGTTGGAAGTCGTTATGTGCTCCTGTACTCACTTCACCAAATACGATTTCCTCCGCAACGCGTCCGCCGAGAAGACCTGTAATTTTATCAAGCAATTCTGGTTTTGTCATAAAATAACGGTCTTCTTTTGGTAACATGACCGCATAGCCGCCTGCTTGACCGCGCGGTACGATCGTTACTTTATGTACCATTTCCGCATCAGCAAGCACCATGCCAATGACTGTATGACCTGCTTCGTGATAAGCGACGATTTTTCGTTCTTTTTCAGAAATGACGCGACTTTTCTTAGCAGGACCAGCAATGACGCGATCCGTTGCCTCATCAATATCGCTCATATCAATTTTTTTCTTGTTGCGCCGAGCTGCAACAAGCGCAGCCTCATTTAATAAGTTTTCTAAATCTGCACCAGAAAAACCAGGTGTACGCATCGCGATCGCTTTTAAGTCAACAGATTCATCAAGTGGCTTGTTGCGCGCGTGCACACGAAGAACGGCTTCACGTCCTTTCACATCTGGACGATCAACGGTGATTTGACGGTCAAAACGACCCGGACGTAAAAGGGCAGGGTCTAAAATGTCTGGACGGTTTGTTGCAGCGATAATGATAATTCCTTCATTTCCGCTAAATCCATCCATTTCAACGAGCAATTGGTTTAATGTTTGCTCCCGTTCATCATGTCCTCCACCTAAGCCGGCACCGCGTTGACGCCCGACCGCATCAATCTCGTCAATGAAAATGATACAAGGAGCGTTTTTCTTCGCTGTTTCAAATAAATCACGCACACGCGAAGCACCGACACCGACAAACATTTCAACGAAATCTGAACCGCTAATAGAGAAAAACGGAACACCTGCTTCTCCAGCAACAGCTCTTGCCAATAATGTTTTCCCTGTTCCAGGCGGTCCGACGAGAAGAACCCCTTTTGGAATGCGAGCACCAAGCTCGACAAACTTGCGAGGATCTTTTAAAAACTCAACAATTTCAACAAGTTCTTGCTTTTCTTCATCCGCACCGGCAACGTCTTTAAAGCGCACGCGCTTCTTATCTTCGTTATACAATTTCGCACGGCTTTTGCCAAAATTCATCACTCGGCTGCCGCCGCCTTGCGCTTGATTTAATAAAAAGAAGAACAAAATAAAAATGATGATAAACGGAATAATGGACGTAAAAAACGTCACCCATCCGCTCGTTTCATCAGCAGGCAACACTTCTACTTTCGCCTGCTTTGCCGCCTCATCGATTCGCTGAAGCACTTGTGGGCTGTTTGCGACATATGTTGTAAAAAACTGCCCTTCAGCGTAAGTTTTTAATTGCCCGCGAATCTCATAAACGCCTCGTTCTGGCTTCAACGAGACATACTTTACATCACCATTTTCTAGATGGGTAATGAACGCATCGTACGTCATCCGTTCCGCCCGTTGATTGCCGCCATTCAAAAAGCTGACAACGCCAATGACGACAAGGAAAATAAGTAAGTAAAAGATTGTATTACGGAAAATGCGGTTCATCTCCTACCTCCTCCCACACTTAAAACACGCTATAGTCAATAGTATCATAGAAAAACGTTCCAAAACAAACGATGTGCATGAAAAAATTATTTGCTATATACTTCTGGCTTTAACACACCGATGTACGGAAGATTTCGGTATTTCTCACAATAGTCTAACCCATAACCGACAACGAATTCATCTGGAACGATAAAACCGACATAATCCGCTTCAATATTTGCTTTTCGACCAGATGGTTTATCGAGCAAAGTCACGATTTTAATCGATTTCGCTTTACGATAACGGAATAAATCTGCTAAATAACTTAGCGTTAAACCGCTATCAATAATGTCTTCAATGATGAGCACGTCGCGGCCTTCAACTGATGTGTTTAAGTCTTTCAAAATTTTCACTTCTCCAGAAGACACTGTCGCGTTTCCATAACTTGATACATCCATAAAATCAATTTCTAAATATGTATCTATATGCTTAATTAAGTCTGCCATAAACGGCATAGCACCTTTTAGTACACCAACCGCAAGCGGAAAGCGACCTTCATATTCTTTCGTCAATAATGCTCCTAACTCTTTTACTTTTTGTTGAATTTGTTCCTCAGTAATTAAAATTTTTTCCATATCTTGATGCATACCCATATTCTTTCCTCCTACCATCATTCATTGCTTTTTATAGTGTAATACAATATAGCGATTTTTTGTAATATTTGTTGCTGTATAAATCGATTTCTTCACACCAGGAATCCATATGATGTTCCCATTTGCATCTTCAACAATTGGCCATTGTTCCCGTTCGTTCGCTGGGATTTTTTCGTCAATAAAAATGCGGGACACTTTTTTCGGATGTTCCATTCCTTTTACTTTCATGCGATCTCCGCGCTTTCTCGTTCGCACCCGAAGCGGCAAAGCTAATTGATCAACATCAATCACTACATGCTCATCGTCTTCAATGACGGGATAACGATCAACAAACTGACTAGTGAGTTGACATCCGTTCGGCAATCGGAGCGTATCAGGAACTTGGAGAAGAAATTCATATCCATTCGTTTGTTCCTGTTGAAACGTAAATATACATACCTCGTATTGACGAATGAGCTTTAATCCATTCGGAAAATGAAGCATACCCGAAGGATGTTGCCGTTTTAAAAAAAGTAGCGCTTGGTTTATATGTATAGAAGATAACGACGATGGAACATTCCCATAAAGATAGTTTAATATTAGTTGAATCCCTCGCCTTTGTAAAGGTTTTGGCATGCGCATAAACAAAGGGATAGCGATACGAACACATCCTTCTCGTTGGTCGACAATATTTTTCAATTTTTCTTTCGTTAATTGCTCTAAAAATGCTTCATCTTCGCTTATCATCTCACTAAATTGTTGCACATGTTCATGAGCATGACTGTTTTCACTTTTTAAAAAAGGGAGAACGTAACGGCGAAAACGATTGCGCGTATAATCATCTTTTTCATTGCTCGGGTCGTGACGAGCACGTAAACCATTCTTTTGACAATACTGTTCAATTTGCTGTCGATCAATGCATAAGAAAGGACGAATAATATATCCATTTCCAAATGGACGCTTGATTGGTATGCCTGCATATCCTTTCGATGTGCTTCCGCGCACAAGTCGCATAAGCACCGTTTCCATCTGATCATCCCCGTGATGAGCTAAAGCAATACAATGCGCTTTGTACTTACGCATCACTTGTTCAAAAAAGGCATAGCGGCAATCACGAGCTGCTTCTTGCACCCCTTTTCCCGTTTGCTCCATATATAATTGGACGTTCAACTGTTTAGCCTCACATATAATACTACGTTGATCGCAAAAATGTTTCACAAAATGCATATCTTCTTCCGACTGTTTTCCTCGTAACATATGATCAACGTGTGCCACAACGATTCGAATGTCATATCGCTCTCGTTCGCTCCATAAAAAATGGAGCAATGCTAACGAATCCGGACCGCCCGATACACCAACAACGACGGTCGTATGACGCTCGAGCAATTGATGTTTTTCAATAAATTGGTGTACAACTTCTAACATACGCTCCCTCTTAACAACGTCGTTTTTTACAATCGTACCATATCTCATTCCTTATACTCAAAACGAACGCAGAAAAAAATTAAAGAATTTGAACATACAAATAAACGACATACATAAATAAGACGCAAACAAACAAAAACATCGTCTCTACCCAACGAAATTTTTTCTTTTCTTTTACGCGCACTACTCTCTCTTCTTGTTTTTTTTCTTTCTGCATAGACGGTTGTTGTATACATTGCAATAGCTCTTTTCTCATTTCATAAGCGGAAGTATACTTTCCATCGAGTGCACGCCATAATATTTTTTCATATGTTTTTAAATATGGATGGGAAGAAATCATGAGACGCAACTGCTCTCGTCCATTTTCTTTTCTTTCAAATCGCTTTGGATAGCACATATTGATCATAATCATCGCCACGGCAAACAAATCATACGATGGCTCTGCTTTCCTTGTTCCCATCCCCCAATACCCTCGATCAAAAAACTCTGTAAATTCTTTAATTGCTCTCCCACGAATCGTCGTACCGCCCACATCAATTAACCGCACTTTTGGAACCTTCCCGGAAACAATTAAATTTTCCGGCTTTAAATCTCCAAACACCCATCCTTTTTCATGTAACTGATGCAAATCGCCTAGCAGCTGCAACATAATCACAACGATCCAGTCTTTTCCACGCTTTTGAATAAAAGTTAATAAGTCATCACCTTCAATATACTCCATCACATAAAATGAATAAAATTTTTTTTCTTGCGGATAAAACCAATCATCTACATCTAATAAACAAGGTCCGAGGGCGACTCCCTGGACCTCTGAAAATCGTTTCAGTACATTTACTTCTGACATCATAGCTGTTGCTTCATTGCTTATTTTTAGCGCTACAAACGTTCGTCCTTCTTTCGCTAAATAAACAACCCCGTTGGCTCCTTTACCGAGCTGCTTAATAATTTCATAGCGACGTTTATGCCACTTTCCTTGTATGACCGTTCCTGTTCGGATATTACATAGATTGTTCGATGTATACATCGTCATCACCATCGTGAGTAAATAAACTTTTTAATGAACGTCTTTTTTGGAATTGTTGTAGCGCCTCGCGAATAGCTGGACCGGTCGGTGTAATTCCCCCAGATGTTAGCTTCGGAAATATACTTGATATCGACTCCATTTTCGGCGTCCAATCTAAAATGCGGTCTACCTCTCCTTTTTTCCCGGGAAATACAAAAACAGAAAATTCATTATTTCCCAAACGGGCATTTAAACTAATCGATAAATCTAACAATGCTTCTTTCACAGTTTGCAACTTCGTCTTCATACTTCCGCTTGTATCTACTAATATTAAAACTTGTAAATTCACTGTTTCCCCTAATTCTTCGACAACTTCCATTACTTCTCCCCTTTTTTCTGGCGGAAGCTGCTCGATCGAAGCTTGCGATCCTAAAATTTGTTTCAACTCTCGATTAATGACCCCTTGCAACGTCTGTGTCATCGCTTTTCTCGTTACCATCTGCACCGTCTGTGACAATTGTTTAGCATACACAACTTGACTAATTCCACCACCTGACTGAGCAATGCCTTCAATTTCACGCAACCCTTGCTCATCAATGATGTCTTGGTCAAGAACACCAATCACATTTACTGTAATTCCTTGTTCTTTCGCTAATGCTGCCATAGCAATTGGATCTTCACCGTGATTTGAACAACCATCTGTAATTAATAAAATTTGACGTAACGTCCCTTTCCGCATACGTTTATCCCCTCCGAAAAAGTAGTATACTCCCATCATCGACGTTCAGAGGGGATTTTATACCTTTATTTCATATATTGATATGCCGGAATGACCGCCCATTTCGGTGTATTATGCTTAATGCGTGCAACAACAATTGTCATATCATCTTCAATTTCTCCACCATTGACACGAATGACTTCTTCTAACAGCAATTCTGATACTTCTTGCGGATCATTCGTTTTTAATTCTTTAATTTTCCGTTTCATCCATACATCATGATTTTCAATGTGCGACACGCCATCTAAAATGCCGTCGCTCATCATAATAAGCAAATCTCCTGCCTTTAATTGTTCTTCAATCATTTCAAACTCTACTCCTGTAATAATGCCAATTGGCAAATTACTCGATTCGATTTTCATCACGTTGTTTCCGCGTTTAATAAAGCTTGGCGAAGAACCGACTTTCAAAAATTTTGTTGTCGCATTTTGCAAATCGACAATGGCCAAATCTAGCGTCGAAAAAATTTCTTCTGTCGTCCGTAAAGCTAAAATGGAATTAATGGATTTAATCGCAATTCGTTCTTCAATTCCTGATTGTAAAATTTTTTGTAACAGCTTGAGCGTCTCTTTACTTTCATAATGCGCTCGTTCACCATTCCCCATTCCGTCGCTAATAGCTAACGCATATTTCCCTCCGCCAATCTCCATCATTGCATAGCTGTCGCCTGAAATGAATCCGCCTCCTTTTGCGACATACGCAACACCTGTGTCAATGACAAACGCTTTCGAAGAACTAAACGCAACCCGACAATCCCCATTCGGATATACAGAACAATCTTCTTTTTTTACAATGATCGTCTCACCTAAAATATCAGATAACATTGGTGCAATAAGCTTTTCGCACTCCCCTCTTCCATCGCAATACGGAACGACCATCTCAATGTCAACGTTTCCTTTATCTAAACTATAAATTTCAACATCGTTTACATCGATCCCAAACTGTTGAAGGGCATGTAAAATTTGTTCTTCCTGCACA
The DNA here is from genome assembly GCF_001187595.1 of Anoxybacillus gonensis. GTDB lineage: Bacteria > Bacillota > Bacilli > Bacillales > Anoxybacillaceae > Anoxybacillus > Anoxybacillus gonensis. Next base: position 66,006 of record NZ_CP012152.1, on the reverse strand, counting down.
TAATAATTTTCACGTTCTTTTTGGATTTCTTTCGCAAAGTCTTCCATGACTTGCGATACACCTAATAACTGTTCTGCGACAAGTCTTCTGCTCTCTTTCATTTGTTGCTTTAATTTTTTATTCGCTTTATAAAACGAGACGTCTTTTTCAATAATTTGAACGACTTTATTCGCTTTCACACAATGTTTGTTCCATTCGCGTAACAACTTCGTATTCGTCATTTGATCATTTTCGCCTGCTTCTTGCATAATCTTTTTCATGTAATCATATGTTTTATCAAAGTGGGTGATCCAACATTGGTCTTTCTTAAAACACGTTTGACATGTTTTAGCGGCAACATCGCTTAAAAAGTAATCAATTTCACGTTCTTCCTCTTCCTCATGCGTAAGCACACCGTATGACGAGAAACTTTTCGATAACGCTTGAAACACATGAGAAAATTGTTCAACTCGTTGAGCTGTAACATCGCGAATTTTTCTTACATATTGTTGTTGCTCATTTGTATGCTCAACCGTTCCCGGCACATATTTCGCCATTTTGCTCGTTAGCGATTGCGGAGTGATCATGAAAAGAAAAACCGCAAATAACGATTCGACAACATTTGGGATCATGTCTGCTATCCCTTGGCTATAAAGGGCAATGAGCAATGTTGCAACGACGAGACCAAATGAAACACCTAGCTTTCTTCCCTCCTTCAATAGCCCACCGAGCAATCCAGCGAAAGCTAGTAAGCTCATTTGGTATAAATTCGATACGTTCGCTAAGCTTAAAATGAGCCCTGTAACGACCCCGACAGTTGAACCAACGGTCGCACCGGCGACAAAAGCGAACAAAAGCAATAAATAGCGCGCCGCCACATGCTCTAACGAAAGATCGTAAATCGACCAACCGACCATTCCTGTCAGCATGGAAGAAATAAGAATGACAAAAGAAATGACTTCTTCTGGCTTTAACGTTTGTTTATATTTTTGATGGTCAAATAACGGAACGCTTTGTAAAAAAATGAGCGTTAAAATGAAGGCAAGAGCAGCTTCAATAAACATCGTCATTCCTTCGTATATCGTCCATCCATCATTCCACGTATAAATCATGACTGTTTTCGCAAAGACAGAGGCGAAAAAGACGACAACCGGCAATCTTTTCGGTGGAGCATCAATCCAATAAAACAAGCGATAAAAAACGAGAAACATAACGATCGAAGCAACAATAAATAAAGAGGTGGAAAAGGAAACGGTCAACGCTCCCGCAAATAAAGCAATAAACACAAAGCCTAACTTATCGCGACGAAGTAAATAAATTGCCGCAAAAAAAGGTAAGGCAAACGGAGTCATTTTTGTTAAAATGAGGGCTCGTCCAAGCAAAAAGCCAATGACTAAAAACAAAAATCCTTGCTGAAATAACAAATGGCTTAGACGAACCGTAAACCGTTGAAACCATTGCGAAACTGTTGTTCTTGTCTCACTTAAAGGTACTTCCGCCATTTGATTGACTAACTTCCGTTCTAATCTCTCCATATTCATCCTCTCCCTTTTTTCCATATATTCGTCTATTACTCTGTATTATACAGACTGAATTATCAAAATTTTGTCAAAAAAAGAAGATGAATCATATAAATCTTTCGACGGAATCCCACAAAAAACGGCTTACATAAATAAAAAAACACCAATTTCGTGACGAAATTGGTGTTTTTTTGATGACCCGTACGGGATTCGAACCCGTGTTACCGCCGTGAAAGGGCGGTGTCTTAACCACTTGACCAACGGGCCACTATATCATTTGGTAGCGGCGGAGGGAATCGAACCCCCGACCTTACGGGTATGAACCGTACGCTCTAGCCAGCTGAGCTACGCCGCCATGCAACGACATTCATTATACTAACACGTTCCTTAAACAAAGTCAATAGTTTTTTTCACTATGAAATTCAAACGAAAAAGCATCCACTCATGAAATGGATGCTTATATAAACTGCCTCATGTCTCATTCGGCAGCAAGTTAACCGCGTCGAGCACCACGACCTCCTCGTTTCGATTCAGTATGGCGTTTAAGGGATGCTAAGCGATCTTCACTTTCTTTTAAGAAACGGCTAATTTTCTGCTCAAAACTTTCTTTTGAAGCGCGATCATTTCCTTTATTGCGCGGACGTGAAGCTTGTTCTTTTGCCTTTTTGATCGATAAGCCAATCTTTCCATCTTTCTCAACATTAATGACACGAACTTCGACAACATCGCCTACTTTAAGATGCTCGTTAATGTCTTTTACATAGCTGTCAGCTACTTCACTAATGTGCACTAAGCCTGTCGCGCCTTCTGGTAACTCAACAAACGCTCCGAATTTTGTAATGCCCGTTACTTTTCCCTGTAACTTGCTGCCTACTTCAATTGACATAAAAAAAGTGCTCCTCCTTAAAATCTGAAAAATCGTTTCTTTCATTATACATAATGAAAAAAACAAGTGTCAATAAGCCTTATGCCTATCTCTCTTACTCATCAGGAGTGATGAAAATAATTTCTCCTTCTTTCGACAAAAAATATTGTTTTCGCGCCAATTCGGCAATATATTTATCGTCATTTAATTTTTTGATCTCTTCTTTTAACCTTTTTTCATCTTTTTGTAATGTGCGCAACTTTTCCTCTAGTTGCTCTTTCGTTTTTATTTGTTGGTCGATTGCGGAAGATTGTGTCATCATCGTATATAAAAACAGCGAAGAAGCGGCTAACGCCATCGTTGCCACAAGGCTAAAGCGAATAACGATTTTTTTGCGACGTCGCGCCTTTTTATGTTCTTGTTTTTCTTGTTGAATAACATACGACGTTTGAATTTTTTTGACTTTGCTTTTTTGTGGGGCGCCCATGTTTTTCACCGCTCCTTCTTCATTACCCTTTTTTTCTAAATATATTCGTGATTTTGATGAGAAACCCTTTTCCAATATGAAAGAAACGTCCAAGCGCTGCTTGAAAGCGAAGTGGGGTTTTTCGCCAAATGAAATGTCCAATCCATATAAATGGTTGTAATAAAAAGCGGATACATACATATATGACTTTATATAAAATTTTACCAATAGATAAAACAAAATGACAAGTAGCGATCAATAAAAAAACAAAAAAACGGTAAAGAAGTCGGAGTGGAAATACGATGATGTAATAAAATAAACGCATAAGAGAAAGATATAACGTCACAACGATACGAATAATCTGTTGCAGCAAGCGAACATACATATTTTGAAACAACGCTTGGTAAGCAGCGTACCCACATAAAATAGCTAAAAAAATGTACAAGCGAATTTGCCCATTATTCACGAGCAATAACGTGTAAAATACATATAGCGCTTGTACGATCCAAAAAAGAATATCTGCAATCCATACGATCAGCCGATGACGTTCGGAACGATGGAATATATGTGCGTATGTATCAAAAGATGCACCGATGACAATTCCTGTTCCAATCATCGCAAGCAAAGTCGTAAATTGCACATGTAAACTCATTTAAACAACTTGCTAAAGAATCCTTTAGCTTTCTCCGTATGATGTTCGTCCAAGTAAACGATTTCGAAAATTTTCCCCTTAATTGACACAATTCCTTTATCTACGTCTAAGTTTTTCATTTGTAAATTTTGTCCTTTAATAGATAAAAAGCCCATAACCGTTTCTAACAAAAATTCTTCATTATCAAAGCTTTCAACTTGCTTCACACCCGTAATGTCTAACGTGCGGCGACCGCGCATCACAATGTCATGTTCTTGAATCGGTCCTTTATTTCCGATATTTTGCGTCATCATTGTCTCCCCCTCACAACGATCGTTTGTACAAGTGTATGAGGGGGAAAAATGGTTTAGAACAAGCTATTCCACTCGCTCTTCTTTTACGATTTCATATAAGGCGCTCGCTTCTTCTTTTTTCGCATGTTCTTGTAAGTCGACCACCTTCACTGTCACATGTTTTTGACCAAATTGAATCATAATTTCATCGCCTATTTTTACTGTTGAACTTGCTTTCGCCTGTTGACCGTTAATAAATACACGGCCTTGTTCAGCTACTTCTTTCGCTAATGTTCTTCTTTTAATAAGTCGGGAAACTTTTAAAAACTTATCGAGTCGCATATTATAACCCCTCCCTTTTTGCTTCTTCCCATATTTCATCTAGCTGGTCTAGCGAATATGATCTCCAATCTTTCCCGCTTTGTTTTACTTTTTGTTCAATGTATTGAAAGCGACGGTGAAACTTTTCGTTCGCCATTGCTAACGCTTCTTCAGGATTGACCTTATAATATCGACATACGTTAATAAGCGCAAACAATAAATCACCAAACTCCATTTTTAATTTTTGTTCATCCATGCGATTGGCTTCTTGTTTCACTTCATTCATTTCTTCTTCCACTTTACGCCACATCGACTCTACTTCCGACCAATCGAAACCGACTTCCGCTGCCTTTTTTTGATATTCGTATGCTCGCAAAGTTCCTGGTAACGCTTTAGCCACATCGTCAAGCAATGAATGAGGCGCACTTTGTTTTTCTGCCTGCTTTATCGCTTGCCAATTACGCACAACCTCTTCAGCATGCTCGATATGAGCATCCCCAAATACGTGTGGATGACGACGAATCATTTTTTCTGTAATGACCCGAATGACATCATCAATCGAGAACATTCCTTCATCTTCTCCAATTTGAGCATGAAGCATGACTTGTAACAATACGTCACCTAATTCTTCAATCATGTTTTCATCGTCTTGCTGATCAATGGCATCAAGAAGCTCATATGCTTCTTCAAGCAAATATTTTTTCAGCGACTCGTGCGTCTGTTTTCGATCCCAAGGACAACCGTTTGGCCCACGCAATGTCGCAATGACACGTCGTAAAGTAATAAAATCGTGATACAACAATTCATCCGTTTCTACTTTCGGCACATAGACACTCGTCAAATTGCTAACGGTCATCGCCCGATCAAGCTCATACAGTGGAACTTTTTCGATGCGCTCTTGTTTACTTCCTGCTGCATAAACGATAAAAACCGGATAATCGTGCGGTAATTTTTCTAATAAAGCTAGTTTGACATCGGATGCAATAAACGAATCATATACTTGGCAAAAAATGATATGATTTCGCAATTGAATTTCGTCCGATTGAAATGAAGTCGCATCAATCAATTGAAACCCTTCAATCGGATCGAGACGAACTGCGGCAAATAACGCATCAAGAAAACTTTGTCCTCCTTCAATGCGAACGGATATATGATCTCGTTTTTCAAGCAATAACTTTACTGTGCGCTCAGCAACAAGTGGGTGTCCCGGCACAGCATATACGATATCCCCTTTTTTTGCTTCTTCACATAAATAAGCAACAATATGTTCATACACTTGTTCAAATTGATCATATTTTTCATATATATCGTCAAATGATTGAGCGTGTATTCCTTCTGCCTCTAATTGTGCAACAACAGGATGATCTTTTGTTCTCAAAAAGAGGCGCTCCGCTTGTTTTAACGTACGGTACACACCTAAAGACAACTGATCGATATCTCCTGCTCCGAGGCCGACAATTGTAATTGTACCCATGACTATCCAGCCTTTCTTTGTTTGATGTTTGTTAAATAACGACCAAATGGAATAGAAAGCAATTCGCTATCGGTGAAAACCCCTTTTTTAACGATCATTATAATATAAACAAACGCCCCTATAAAAACTCCAACAACTGCTTGAAGCGATGAAAACATCCTTCCTTGATGAACAGGTAACTCGTTCGTTAACATGATGTATCCGATTAAAATGATTGCCATTACTGCAGCCGCTTGCATCGTTCGCATGACCGTAGCGCTCGAAAACAAAGGACGGGACATTCGTTTTTGCACATAAAAAAGAGCGCTTGTACACATGACAACATATGCGATGAATGTTGCCATTGCTGCCCCAACCGTATGCCATAAAGGAACAAACCATATATTTAACACCCACTTCGTTACCATCCCTATACATACGATGACAAGTGGACGAAATATATCCCCCAGTCCTTGTAAAATAGCAATAAACGTTAACGTTAACGAAGTAAAAAAAATACAAATAGACAAAATCATTAACTCCATCGCACCAGCATGATCTTTAAACAACATAATATTCGCTTGTTTTAATATACAAACTAAACCAACTGCTGCCCCTAATCCAATAACAAACGCTACTCGAACAGCTGTATATATTCCTTCACGTTGTGCTTGTTCGCGCGATAACATCGGCACAATTGCTAACGAAAAAGAAGTAGCGGCTACGGTTCCAAGTTGAATGAACGGTTGACCACGATCATAAATTCCTTTCGCCGTTTTAGCTAGCTCATGTAAGCCTGCTTGTTGCAGCAAAGGTAAAAGAGTAAATGAATCAACGAGCTGCATTAAAACAAGCATCATGTTTGCTAAGCAAATCGTCACTCCGTGAATCGCTAAAAATGACAGCACTTTTCGCTTTTCCTGTTTTGGCAACTGTATTCGCGTATAGGCATTCATTCGTCTTCGCAACATATATGCAACGAGAACGAAAAGCGCTGCAAAACTTCCCATGAGCGAGCCAAACATCGCACCAGCTCCTGCTTCATAAACGGTAAAGCCGCGATGAAGCAAAAGAAAAGATAGAAACAAAATGGCTACTACACGTATGAACTGCTCCACGACTTGTGAAACAGCTGTCGGAACCATCTCCTCTCTCCCTTGAAAATATCCGCGCAAAACAGATGTAAATGGGAGAAGCAAAAAGGCAAACGAAATCGCACGAATGAGCGAAGCTAATTGATCATCTCCCATCATGCTCGCAAGAAACGAAGCACCAAAATACAGAATAGAAAACATAATCATGCTGATGAATGATAAAAAATAAAAAGAAAGCCGCACAACCGCAAACTCATATGTTGACTGTTTATTTTCAGCAATCAGTTTTGAAATCGCAACAGGGTATCCATACGTTGATAAAGCAAGAAAAATACCGTAAAACGGATAAACTTGTTGGTAAATATAAAATCCAACATCGCCCGCAATATTTTGATACGGAATACGATAAAAAGCGCTCAATATTTTTGTAAATAAGGCCGCAAGCGTCAATATGAACGCTCCACGCAACCAATCTTTTCTTTCCATCATCTTTCACCTTTTCACTCGCGTATAATGATACATCAAAAAAAGGTAGCGAGATGCTACCTTTATTGTTCCATTTGACGAGCAAGGAAGCTCGCTGCCGTTTCTGCTGCTTTATGCTCCACTTCGCCAAGTGTTTTATCTTTCGAGAAAATAATAACTGCCCCGATCGGATCTCCTCCGGCAATAATCGGTGCAATCACGTATGATTGCATATGCTCTTCATGGGCTTGGGCAAATGACACGTTTGTTTCTTCCGTATGCAAAACGGACTGACGATCTTCCATCACTTTTTCAACAAGTTCACTGACGCTTTTGTTTAAATATTCTTTTTTCGATCCACCTGCTACTGCAATAAATACATCGCGGTCACAAATGAGCACAGGTTGTCCTAAGCTGTCAAATAGAGCCTCAGCGTACTCTTTTGCAAAGTCGCCTAGTTCGCTAATCGGCGAATACTTTTTCAAAATGACCTCACCATCACGGTCCACAAATATTTCAAGCGGGTCTCCTTCACGAATGCGAAGTGTTCTGCGAATTTCTTTCGGAATGACTACTCGTCCTAAATCATCGATTCGTCGAACAATACCTGTTGCTTTCATCTATCGATGCCTCACTTTCATGTAGTTATTAAAAATGGCACTGGTGAAGCAGTTGAATAATTCACCATTGTTGTGATTAGTATCCGTAACAAACGAAGTTATATACACAATGAAGGGGGATTTTTTTTAAAAAGTGAAAATCCCCCATCTTCATCATTGCCACTTATTTATAAACAATAAACATAAAACAATCAATTATTTTTTAGCATATTTTAACCCTTTTAGCAACTCATAAATGATCATCATCCATTGTTGTGGCTTCATTCCTTTCGCATGAACGACAATTTTAAATCGATCGCCATCCATGCCAAACCCAACATCTCTTCCATACGGTTCACCGAGTTTAAACAATTTGCTGACATCAATTTGCTTTGTCGTTTCTTGTGAGAACAAAATCGTAATATCTTGTTTCGTTTGCTTAATGGACTCAATGAGATGCTGTTTTGCATATATTTTCATTTCTGCGATTTGGAATAAATACGCCACTTCATCTGGATACTCACCGAAACGGTCTAACATTTCCTCACGCAATTGTTCGAGTTCCTCTAACGAGTCAAGTGCGCGGAATCGTTTATACATCTCGATTTTTTGTTGTTCATTTGAAATGTAATGCTCTGGGATATACGCATCCACTTCTAAATCCATTTCCACTTCAAACGGTTTTTCTTGCTTCATTCCTCGTCGTTCCTCAATAGCTTCTTTCAACATTTGAGAATAAAGCTCAAAACCGACGGAATCAATAAACCCGTGTTGCTGTGCCCCTAATAAGTTCCCAGCTCCTCGAATAGACAAATCGCGCATCGCAATTTTAAATCCTGATCCAAGCTCTGTAAATTCCTTAATTGCCTGTAATCGTTTTTCAGCTATTTCATTTAGCACTTTATCTTTTCGATACGTAAAGTACGCATACGCAATGCGATTGGAACGTCCCACTCGCCCACGCAATTGATACAGTTGGGAAAGTCCCATTTTGTCGGCATCATAAACAATTAACGTATTCACATTCGGAATATCGACACCTGTTTCGATAATCGTTGTACTTACTAACACATCGTATTGTCCTTCTAAAAACGCAAGCATGACCGCCTCTAATTCATGTTCGGACATTCTTCCGTGCGCATACGTGACGCGCGCATCAGGCACGAGCATCGAAATTTCTTCCGCTTTACGATCGATATCTTCAATGCGATTATAAAGGAAAAACACTTGTCCTCCGCGCGCCATTTCGCGCTCAATCGCTTCTCGCACAATGATCGGACTATATTCCATCACATACGTTTGTACGGGGAAACGATTTTCCGGAGGTGTTTCGATGACAGATAAATCGCGGACACCGATAAGCGACATATGCAACGTGCGTGGGATCGGTGTAGCGGTTAATGTTAATACATCGATATTTGTTTTTAGTTGTTTAATTTTTTCTTTATGAGCAACACCGAATCGTTGTTCCTCATCAATAATTAATAAACCTAAATCTTTAAACGATACATCTTTTGATAAAAGCCGATGCGTACCAATCACCATATCAATCGTGCCGTCTTTTAAACCTTGAATCGTTTCCGCTTGCTGTTTTTTTGTACGGAAACGACTTAATAAACCGACGTTAATCGGGTATCCTTGGAAACGTTCACGGACCGTTTCATAATGTTGCTGGGCTAAAATTGTCGTTGGGACGAGAAATGCGACTTGTTTTCCGTCCATAATCGCTTTAAATGCGGCACGCAATGCGACTTCTGTTTTTCCATAACCCACATCCCCGCATAATAGCCGATCCATCGGCCGCTCGCTTTCCATGTCCCGTTTAATTTCGCGAATCGAACGAAGCTGATCTTCTGTTTCTTGATATGGGAACGCTGCTTCAAATTCCCGTTGCATTTCATTATCAGGTGAGAAGGCATATCCTTTGCTTGCTTCTCGCTCGGCGTACAGCTTCATTAAATCTTCGGCAATATCTTGAACGGAAGACTCTACTTTCTTTTTTACTTTCTTCCATTCTGTTCCACCTAGTTTGTAAATTTTCGGTTCTTTTCCTTCTGAACCAACATATTTTTGGACGAGATCCATTTGATCAACAGGAACGTATAACGTATCATTCCCTTGATATTGAATATGAATGTAATCTTTATGAATTCCGTTAATTTCTAACGTTTCAATTCCTAAATACTTTCCAATCCCATGATTGACGTGAACGACATAGTCACCAACTTTTAAATCTGTATAACTTTTAATTCGTTCCGCATTCGACAATTTTTGACGTCGCATAGGACGTTTCAATCGCTTTTTAAATAGCTCTTCCTCCGTAATGACAGCCAGCTTTTGCATCGACAATTCAAATCCTGCGACGAGCCCAGACGGAACGATTTGACATTTTCCATGTAATAACGCATCGTCTTTTCCAAGTTGAATCGCATCAATCTCATAATCTTCCAACGTTCGCTTCAGCTTTTTCGCCCGTTCTTCGTCCCCCGCTAGCAACACAACAGCATAGTTTCCCTTTTGCCAACGTTCGATTTCCGTCTTTAACAATTGCATTTGACTATAGAACACTTGCATTTGCTTGCAAGATATATTGACAATATTTTGCGGATGTGTATATGGGATATGACGTAAAAATAAAGACAAATAAATCGTTTGCCTCATCCGTTTTTGTAGCACTTCAGGAAACGAATGAGAAATGGATACGTTTTGTACGATTTTTCCTTCTTCCAATAAGTTCGTATACCACTCTGCCTCTTCTTGTTCGAGTTTTTCAGCTACTTCTTGAATGCGACTCATTTCGTCAATGACAACTACACCGTTGTCTGGAATATAATCTAGCAAACTTGCAGCCGAAGGGTAAAAGAATGAGAAATACTTGTACATTTCTTCGATTGATTTTCCATTTTTCAGCTGTTCCAATTCAAACGACACATGTTCGTATAAACGATTTTTCGTCTTTTCATCATGAATATGCTGCAACGTATCATGAAATTGTACTTCTAGTTTTTGAATAGCTTCAGCCATATGTTGTTGTTCAATAATGAGTTCCGTCGCTGGACCGATGAATACCTCTTCTATTTCAGCTACCGAACGTTGATCGTCAACTGCAAACGTCCGAATTGACTCAATCTCAATATCAAACAACTCAATACGATAAGGAAGTTCTGCAGTGAGAGGATAAATATCAATAATGCCTCCTCGAACGCTAAATTCCCCTGGCGTCGAAACGACTGATACACGCTCATATCCCATCGCAACAAATTGTTGCAAACAACGTTCGACATCCACTTGCTCACCAACACGAAAATGAAGTTGATAACGCTCCCATACATCTTTTGGTGGAAGTAGTCGTCGCAATGCAGCAATTGGAGCGATGACGATTCCTTTCTTTCGTTCACACCAATAGTTCAATACTTCTAAACGTTGTGCTCTCAATTCTGGACTAGCTACAGCTAATTCAGCTGCAATTAATTCATTGACCGGATAAAGAAATACTTCCTCCTCATCCACTAATTGAATCAGATCATCATATATTTTTTGTGCTTGAAATAAATTGTGCGTTACAATGCATAAAGGTCGTTCTGTCTCCTCATACAGAGAAGAAATAAAAACAGAACGGGCTGAACCAGATAACCCTGTTACAAGCTGCTCTTTTAACCCATTACGAATCCCTTCTGCAACCGATTGCATGTCCGCATGATTGATAAAATATTGTCGTAAGCCCCGCAAAAAACTCCCTCCTCTCCAAACATAAATACAAAAACGCTTTGGGAGCCCCAAAGCCAATTATTGAATGAACTTTTCATATTGATGAAGATCAGGATTCCGATCTAATGCCTCTTGGCAATGTTCGCAAATGGATTTGACGTAAACTTCTCCTGAAGGGAGATATTGAATCATATCTAATCGTTCTTCTTCCGTTAACTGATGAAAGCCTAATTGCTCACTTTCTAAATCGAGCACATCAAGCGTCCCCATTTTCATGCCGCAATGGCGGCAATAATAGTGTAATGCCATATCGTACCCCCTCCTAAATGGTTGATTTAATCGAATACATTTTGAACCATTTAGGAGGAAATTATTCAACTACTTATTGAATTCATTCATCACTTGAGCGAACGGAGTTTGTAACGATCGCTCGCACGCATCAGCTGCCTTTTGAATCGCTTGATCAATATTTATTTTTTCTTCAGCTGTAAACCGACCTAATACGTAGTCGCTCACTTTCATCCCGTTTTTCGGGCGATCGATACCGATGCGGATACGTTTAAATTGCTCTGTTTTCAAATGATGAATAAGTGATTTCATCCCATTATGCCCGCCTGCACTTCCTTTTGGTCGTAAGCGAACCGTCCCTGTCGGTAAGTCTAAGTCGTCGTAAATGACAATGACATCATCGACATCAATGTCATAATAATCCATCAATGGTCGAACACATTCGCCCGATAAGTTCATATATGTAAGCGGTTTGCATAATATGACTTTTTCTCCTGAAATGATACCACTTGCAAATATACCTTGAAACTTCGTTTGATTGAGGGCAAAACCCCAGCGATGAGCAAGTTCGTCAACGACCATAAAACCTACATTATGTCTCGTTTGCTCGTACTCTTTTCCTGGGTTGCCTAAACCAACAAACAGTTTTGCCATTTCCCCTGCTCCTTCTCTCCATACTGCAAAAGACGTAACCAATGATGGCTACGTCCGTCACGGCGTTGTTTCGCGTCCTTCTTCCGATTCCGGTTTTCCTGGTTCTTGTTCTTCACCGCTATGAATTTCTTCTTCTTGCTTCGGTGGCAAGATCGACGCGATCACTTCTGTCGGATCATGATTCATTTCGTAAACACCGTTCGTTTGAATATGTGAAACTGTAATGACATCGCCTACTTGTAAATTTGTTATGTCTATATCGATAGACGGTGGAATATTGGACGGTAGCGCCCGAATGGACAATTGATGCATGGCCTGTTGCAGTACGCCACCGTCTTTTACACCTGCTGCTTCACCAATCAAATGAATAGGAACGTGAACATCAATTTCTGTCTTTGCATCAACCGCTAAAAAGTCAATATGAATCACATCATGGCGAATCGGATGCTTTTGCATATCGCGAACGATGATGCGAATATGATCGTCATTTAATTGAGCATCTAAAAGACCGCTCCCGCCAACAGCCCGCCATTGTTTCAAAAACTCGGCCGCATCAACAAAAACAGGTTGGCTATTCGTCTTTTTTCCGTACAAAACGGCTGGGATGTGACCTTGTTTTCGCATTTGTTTCACATAAGAACGTCGATGATCTGTACGTAATTGAAGTTGTAACAATGAAATCACCTTCCTATTTTAGAATCGCTCATAGCTTCCCCTAAAATAGGAAGGTCTAAACGCCATTAATCGAACAATGCGCTAATCGATTGTTCTTCGTGTACACGAATAATTGCTTCACCGATAAGCGGAGCAACAGATAGCTCTACAATTTTATTCATTTTCTTTTCTTCAGGAATAGCAATTGTATTCGTTACGACAAGCTCTTTAATTTTCGAGTTTTGAATTCGTTCAATCGCTGGACCTGATAAGACAGGGTGCGTACAACATGCATACACTTCTTTCGCCCCATGCTCAGCTAACGCATTTGCTGCTAAAGTAATTGTTCCAGCTGTATCAATAATATCGTCCACTAAAATCGTCGTTTTCCCTTGCACATTACCAATAATGTTCATCACTTCTGCCACATTTGGTTTTGGACGGCGTTTGTCAATAATGGCAATAGGTGCTTTTAGGCGATCTGCCATTTTTCGTGCGCGCGTCACACCGCCATGGTCTGGAGAAACAATAACAATATCATCAAGTTGTTTTTCTTTAAAGTAATCTGCTAAAATCGGAACACCCATTAAGTGATCGATTGGAATATCAAAAAACCCTTGAATTTGTGGTGCGTGCAAATCAAGTGTAATGACGCGAGAAGCACCCGCTGTTTCTAATAAATTGGCAACCAATTTTGCAGTGATCGGCTCGCGAGAACGGGCTTTCCGATCTTGACGAGCATATCCGTAGTACGGCATAACGATATTAATTGTTTTAGCAGACGCTCGCTTTAATGCGTCAATCATAATAAGTAGTTCCATCAAATGTTCATTTACAGGGGCGCTTGTTGATTGAATAACATAAACATCGCAACCACGAATACTTTCTTCAATGTTAATTTGAATTTCCCCGTCGCTAAAACGAGAAACGGAACATTTTCCTAGTTCAACACCAATGACTTTTGCGATTTCTTGGGCTAAAATCGGATTCGAATTTAACGAAAATAACTTTAAATTAGAATTCAAATACTGAGACATGGGTAAGTAAACCTCCATTAGGATTTTTTCTTTTCTTGTAGACGTTCAACATAATTTTCTTTATTTGTTTGCCGAGCGCGCGCAATAGCTAAAGCGCGGTTAGGTACATCATCGGTAATAGTTGAGCCAGCCGCTACGTATGCTCCGCTTCCTACAACGACAGGGGCAATCAAGTTCGAGTTGCAACCGATAAACGCACCATCTTCAATTTTTGTCACATATTTATTTACCCCATCATAATTTACCGTAATCGTACCACAACCGATATTTACATCAGCACCTACTTCAGCATCTCCGATATAGCTTAAGTGCGATGCTTTACTTCCATTTCCAAACGTCGCTTTTTTAATTTCAACGAAGTTTCCGATTCTCACATCGTCGCCAATTTTAGATAGCGGACGAATGTGGGCAAATGGACCGATCGTTACATCTTTGCCTACTTCGCTGTCATGTACAACAGAATGACGAATCGATGTATTGTCACCAATACGACTATTTTTAATTTCGCTATTCGGTCCGATGATGCAATTTTCACCAATTACCGTATAGCCTTCAATCCATGTCCCAGGATAAATGATCGTATCCTGTCCAATGTGCACATCAGGTGCTATATACGTATGCTCAGGATCAATGATTGTCACACCATTTGCCATATGTTGTCGGTGAATGCGCATACGCATAATTTTTTCTGCTTGAGCAAGTGCAATGCGGTCATTCACACCTAACGTTTCTTCAAATATTGGCGTTTCGTACGCTGAAATGATTTCGCCTTGTTTTTTCAAAATTTCGATGACATCTGGTAAATAATATTCCCCTTGCGCATTATCGTTCGACACTTTCGTAAGCGCTTCAAATAGCGCACGATTATCAAAACAATACGTTCCTGTATTAATTTCACGAATCATTCGCTCTTCTTCTGTTGCATCTTTATGTTCTACAATTTTTTCGACATGTCCATCTTGATTGCGGACAATGCGACCATATCCAGTTGGATCTTCTGCAAGGGCGGTTAAAATGGTTGCTTTCGCTTTCGTCTGTAAATGATGTTGTAAAAGCGCTTCCATCGTTTCTGAGGTAATCAGTGGTGTATCTCCGCAAACAACGAGAGTCACACCATCTTTATCAGCTAAATGAGGTGCTGCTTGCATGACAGCATGTGCTGTCCCAAGCTGTTGTTCTTGAATGACGTACTCACTTTGATTGCCGAGTTGTTCTTTGACTCGTTCTGCTCCAAAACCAACAACTGTAATTAATCGATCTACATGTAACGTAGAAATTGCATCCACTACATGTTGTACCATCGGCTTCCCACAGACAGGGTGTAACACTTTATAAAGCTTTGAACGCATACGCGTCCCCTGTCCAGCCGCTAAAATGATCGCATATCGTTTCATCGTAAGGCCTCCATACCTCTCTTTATCCATATTGAATATATATCAATTATGTATGTATTTCAAGGAAACATTGTCATCTACCAAAAAAATTCATCATTTTCACTATATGTTCTTTACTAATAGGATGAACATTATTTTCATATGAAAAGGACCCTTTTTTAACGAAAGGGTCCTCTGTTATGATTTACGAAGCACCTGCTTCTTCAAGCTCTTTTTCCAACTCACCAGCACGGTGATATTCAGCTAAAACAGCTTCTTGAATTTTCCCGCGGGTTGTTGAGTTAATTGGATGAGCGATGTCACGGAATTCCCCGTCAGGAGTACGCTTGCTTGGCATTGCGACAAACAAGCCGTTATTGCCTTCAATCACGCGGATATCATGAACGACAAATTCATGATCCAACGTAATCGAAGCAATCGCTCTCATACGTCCTTCGGTATTCACGCGGCGTAATCTCACGTCAGTCACTTCCATTCTGTTCACCACCTTTTCCCTATATAAGAACTTAAGTGAATTTATTCCACGTCGTTTTTTATTTTCCTGCTAACATAAAAAAATTTTTTTTACGATTGTTTGACAAGCGCAACGACTTCGATTTCAATTAACGCATCTTTTGGTAAGCGGGCAACTTCAACAGCGGAACGCGCTGGTTTATGATCGCGAAAATATTGTCCATATACTTCATTCATCGCTGCAAAATCATTCATGTCTTTTAAAAACACTGTTGTTTTTACAACTGTTTCTAAAGACGCTCCTGCCGCTTCAAGTACAGCTTGTAAGTTTTTGAATACTTGATGCGTTTGTGCTTGAATGTCTCCTTGTACCATTTCCCCTTCCGGCGTTAAAGCAATTTGCCCAGAGCTGTAAAACATATTGTTAACGATAATACCTTGGGAGTATGGTCCAATCGCTTGTGGAGCTTGATTTGTGTGCACAACTTTCATGTCTCTTCCTCCTGTATGTAAAAATCATTTATTTTTATTTGACAAAATGAAAGTAGTTTCCTTCTTCTACGGTAATTTGTTTTTCTTTGACATTCACAGACGTTAGTTTCACAAGGGAAACATATTCATCAACGAGTCGTTCTTCTGCTTCTTCCGACTCAACGAGCACACCAATGCCAACAACGTTTGCACGAAACTCTGAAAGCAAACTAATCATACCGTTAATTGTTCCACCAGCTTTCATAAAATCATCAACAATTAAGACATTTGATCCTTCTCTTAAACTCCGCTTAGATAAAACCATCGTTTGAATGCGTTTTGATGAACCGGACACGTAATTGATGCTGACCATTGATCCTTCCGTTACTTTACTATCACGACGAATAATGACGACAGGTACATTTAAAAAACTCGCAACTGCATAAGCTAACGGAATTCCTTTTGTAGCAACCGTTACAACAAAATCAATATGTTCATGCGCAAACGCAGAAGCATATAGACGCCCAATTTGGTTGACGATGCGCGTATCACCGAGCAAATCCGTCATGTACAAATATCCCCCTGGTAATAATCGCTCAGGGTCTGCTAGGCTTGTACATAATTGCTGAATAAATTGTTTTGCTTCTGCTTCCGACATTTTCGGGACATATTGCACTCCTCCGGCAGCCCCAGGGAGCGTGCGCAACAAACCGATTCCTTGTTGTTCAAACGTTTGCTTAATAATAGCTAAATCTTCACTAATAGACGATTTTGCTGATCCATATCGCTCTGCAAAAAAAGTCAGCGGTACAAGTTGATGTGGGTGATAAAGCAAATAGTGCGTCATATCCACAAGCCGACTGCTTCGCCTTAATTTCATGTGATAACCTCCTTATTGTTCGTGCCTTTCCCCGATTAATCGAACAGCATATACGTGTTCACAAAAGCCCCGCAACCCGTTATATACACGTTGCAAACGTGAATCGTGTTGAACAAGGCCGAATACGGTTGGACCACTGCCACTCATTAACGATACATCTGCTCCAAAACGCTTCATTTGTTCTTTAATTTGAGCTACTTCCGGATGCATGTTTAATGTGACACTTTCTAGTACGTTCCCCGCAAGTGCACAAATTTTTTCGTAATTTTTCTCTTTAATGGCCGCAACCATTCCATCTACATTCGGATGATCAACGGATTGTAAATTTAAATTGCGATACACATCCGCTGTTGATACCCCGATTGTGGGCTTAGCTAAAATGACCCAACTTGGCGGAGGGGCAGGAATATGTTCAATTTTTTCCCCACGTCCTGTTGCAACCGCCGTTCCCCCATATACACAAAACGGAACGTCCGAACCGATCTCTGCGCCAATTTCGGCAAGCTCATCTAAACTTAAACCTAACCCCCAAAGTTTATTTAATCCGCGCAACGTTGCAGCTGCATCGCTACTCCCACCCGCAAGACCTGCTGCAACAGGGATGCATTTCGTAATAGAAATGGCTACGCCGCGACGAACGCCAAACTTTTCTTTTAACAATTTTGCAGCTTGATACGCTAAATTTCGTTCATCATCCGGCACAAAACGATTGTGGGAGATAATTTGAATCTTATCACAATATAAATCCGCTAACTCTACACGGTCAGCTAAGTCAATTGTCGTCATCACCATTTTGACTTCATGATAACCGTCCGGACGCTTATGTAAGACATCAAGAGATAAATTAATTTTCGCTGGTGCTTTCACTAACAACCTCAACCTGTTCACCTACTTTTCCGACTTCAAACTCCTATCGACATTTTACCACAAAAAATAGTGAACAAATACGTGCCTTTTCAATAGCTACAAAAAAAGAGACAACCGATATAGGTCGCCTCCTTCACTATCATGAATGTGAGCTGCTCATCGCTACTTGTTCGTCATCGAAAAATGTAAGCTGCACCGTCTCTGTCAATACGTCTGCATAACTATATGATACACGTTCAAAAGCGTTTTCTTCTTGATCGAGTTCAACGACAAATACGGACGGATATGTTTGGGCCAACACGCCGCAACGCTCGATTGTCTTTCGACGCCCACCGTTCGCTTTCAACGTCAATCTTTTACCGAGATTCGAATCCAACACTTTTTTAATTTCCGACAATGTTTTTCCCATCGTATCCACCTCACTATTACGTAGTATAACAAACAGAAATGAATAAGTCAAAAAATAAAAATTATATCAACAAAAAATATTTTATGTCAATACTTTTGTTTTTATTATGGACAATAATAAAAAAAAATTATGTATAAAAAGTGTTAAAAAACAAAATCATATTGCCTTATCTTGTCTTTTTACCACAACGGCAAAAAGACAAGAGGCATTTGTTTATGTTTGCTCAGCAATCGTCCGAAACGGCATTCCTGTTCGCAAAACGCCTCGCGTTTCAACACCGCCAAGCCCTTTTTCCCCCGTTAATGTATTTCTTAACACATCCCATACATTGACACGATCCATAAAAGGAGTAAAACTAACACGTGAAACAATATATACAGGATCAAGCGCATGAATATTGACGCGTGCAGGCGAGCTAGCAAAGTTCGCACCTGCTCGAATAAGCGATTCGAAATGAGATTGACAAGCCCCAGCAAAAATGACGAGTTGATCGAGATTCGGAATTTTTTTGCGTGCCTGTCGCACCGTTTGCACAAAATATTTCGAATGACGATACGCTTTTAAATCGTCCACTGATCCTTTTGATTTTGAATATGCATCATGCCCAGTGACAACTAAAATATCTGGACGCACTTGTTCAAGTAGCGGAATAATCCGATCAGGCATGTCTGTTTCGTGACAATGAACACCATATACCGGAACACCAATTCGTTCATACAACTGCATACATTTTCGTAAATAAAGCGGGTCTCCATCGATATGAAGCACTCGTCCTGGCAGTTGGAAAAAATCCATTTTCACTTCGTATCCACCAGTCGCTTCATATTCGCTTTTTTCCCGCAACAATCGATAATCTTGACGCAGCAATTTATAACATTGCTCAATATGTTGTTTCTCCTTTTCTTCTCGCTTCTTCTTTTCTCGCTCATCAATAACAACTAAATCGGAAAATGGAGCGTCCGCTATAAGTCGAACGTCTTCTCCATATAAAATTGCTTCTTTTTCTCCTTCTTTTTCTTTTATATCAATGACTCGAAACAAAATATCATATTCATACGATTTTCGCGCAACAATGTCACCAATTTGAATCATACACGCCCGCCCTTTCATCTGTTTTGTTTGTAACATATGCAACGAGAAGATCGAACGTGTAAAAAAAAGAGGCTTTAAGCCTCTTGTGAAAAAGTGTCGTATAGTCGCTCGCTCAGAAGAGCAAATTCAGCGATAGTAAGCGTTTCTCCTCTTCGCTTCGGATCAATATGAGCAGCTTGAAGCGCCTTTTCAATTTCATCTTTTTTCTGTTTACCGCCTGGTAAGTGGCTCATTAAATTGTTTAAAATCGTTTTACGCCTTTGCCCAAAACTTGCACGAACAACAGTAAAGAAAAAATCTTCGTTCGACACAGCGACAGCAGGTTGTTCTCGCTTCAATAAACGAATGACTGCAGAATCTACATTCGGCTTCGGTACAAATACAGTTCGTGGCACATGCATGACCGTTTCCGCGTGCGTATAATATTGAACAGCAATCGTCAAGGAACCGTAGTCTTTCGTTCCAGGCTTTGCCGCCATGCGCTCTGCTACTTCTTTTTGCAACATAACGACCATTCCGCGAATAGGTAAACGATCCGTTAACAACTTCATAATAATCGGTGTCGTGACGTAATATGGCAAGTTGGCAACAACCATAATATCTTCTACATCCGCTAACTGTTCCGATATTACTTGTTGAACGTCAGCTTTTAAAATATCTTGGTGAATAACGGATACGTTTGAATATGGGGAAAGCGTATCCGCTAAAATAGGAAGAAGCCGCTGATCAATTTCAAATGCGACCACTTTTTTTGCTCGTCGCGCTAATTGTTCTGTAAGCGCCCCAATTCCCGGTCCAATCTCGATGACACCTGTTCGTTCAGAAAGCTGAGCAAAATCAACAATACGATGTAAAATATTCGGTTCAATTAAAAAATTTTGTCCAAGGCTTTTTTTAAATGAAAAACCGTATTTCGCTAAAATTTCTTTTGTACGCGTCGGTGTAGCAATATCTTTATACATGTTCTTCCTCCTGCATCACTTGCTTCATCGCTTCGACAAACTGTTCTTTTGAAATTTGAAACATTTGTAACCGTTTATGCAGTTGTTTTCCGTTTGTATATCCGATTTTTAATAGTTTACCTAACTTTTCACGACGAGCACGCGCTAGCGGTCCCCCGATTAATCCTGCATCGACAAGCTGCTGAAATGAAATCTCTTCTTGTGGATCGATCATTTCTTCGTACACACTTAAAAGCGCTGTGCGAATCGCTTCAATGGAAGCATGTTCAACGCCGAGCCCTTTTCCGTGTTTGCCTCTCGCTTCTTCGCGCGTCAAAAATGCGTGTTTACATCCCGGCACACGCTCAGCAATTGTTTTACGAATTTTTTCTCCTGGGTAATCAGGATCCGTAAAAATAATAACTCCTCGCTGTTGCTGGGCTAAACGAATACGCTCGATCGTTTCATCATTAATCGCTGCTCCGTTCGTTTCAATCGTATCTGCATCTACCGCACGGCGAATCGCCACCGTATCGTCACGTCCTTCGACTACGATAATTTCTTTAATTTTCATAAAAACCTCCATCTATCCATTTATCTTCACTCATTATAACGAAAAAAACAGAGGATCGCGAAATCCTCTGCAGTTATTTTAAAATTTTAATTTTCACACGCTTTGTTCCCCAACGATATGCGGTCGATTTATCTGGGAAAAATACGTCAATTTTATATCCTCTTACATTCGCTCCTGTATCTGCAGCAACAGCATATCCGTACCCCTCAACGTATACTTTTGTTCCAAGCGGGATGACACGCGGATCGACGGCAATTACCTTGGCGTTTGGATTTGAACGTAAATTTACGCCTGTTGCGGTCGTTCCAGAACAGCCACCACAATACGCTGTATATGCTGTGGCAATCACATAAAGTTCATCAGCTACCTCACCACTTCCACGGGAAGCTAATATTCTTGGAACTTGTTTTGTTCCAATCGCAACAATACGATTTTTACTTTGTTTAATCGTCTCTGTTTTAATAAGCTTGCGCGATACTTCTTTTCCGTTTTCTAAAATCACTTCATATTGCTTTGCGACAAGCCCTTTCTCCCCTTCGCTAATGACCTTTTGTTTTCCTTTCTCTAATTGCGCATCTTTCTTTTTCACAACAGTATAATTGACTGGTTCTTCCACTACATCGGTGACTTTTTCAACTCGAACAATGTTTATTTTTGTGTTTGGTTGAATCATGTCATTCAATTTTGGTTGAACGCGATCCAGCTCTCGTAATGTAATATGTTGTTTAGCTAAAAAGTCAGCGACCGTAGTCGAAGTAGACCAAACTTGTTGCTGTTTGCCGCCGTCATTTAATGTAATCGGAAACGCTTTACTTATCACTATTTTCATGTTGTCTTTTACTTTTTCGTCGACGTTTGGTGATATTTCGTCATAGTCACGAAGCTGGATTTGCTGAATATGCAATACATCCTTCACTGTTTTCGCCGTCGTCCTTAATCTCTTTTCTCCCCCGTCAACGACTAATACAATCGGCTTGCTTGCTTCCCATTTCACCGTTAAATGATCAACAATTTTAGTTTTCGGGGAAGGAGATATAAAATCTTCTTGTTTTAACTGAATATTTTGTTCTTTTAGCAGCTCAGCAACTGTATTTGCATGCGTACGCACTTTTTCCTCTTTTCCGTTTGCATACAACGTCACGGTCTCTTTTGTCCATTCATAGCTAGCATATCCCGTCATACCAGATAAGGCTAAAAACCCTCCAGTAGCAAGTGCAATCTTCTTTTTTGATGTTGATTGCAATAATTTTTTTACATACGTAATCAAAATAAAAACGCCTCCTTTTCCGATAGATGATCGCGACGACCCTCCCTTTCTATGAAGCTTATTATCTATTATTCAAAATATTGTTTCAAAAGGGAAGGAAGACTTGTCGACAAGCTTATTGTATGCTTGCAAAAAAAGTTGTAGAACAATCTCGTTTCATCTTTTCTTTAGACAAGTCTTCCTAATCATCGACACGATTCTCTATCAAATGATGCCGAATAATCGCTTCGCATTGTCGGACGTTTTTTGGGCGACTTCTTCAAAAGATAACCCTTTTAATTCGGCGATCGCTTCGGCAATATATTTGACGTAGCTCGGTTCATTCCGTTTCCCCCGAAACGGATGTGGCGTTAAATACGGACAGTCCGTTTCAATAAGCAAACGATCAAGCGGAATTTCTTTTGCCACTTCTTTCGGTTTTTTTGCGTTTTTAAACGTCACAGGACCGCCAAAGGAAATATAAAAATTCATATCGATGCATTGTCTTGCCACTTCTATACTTCCGCTAAAACAATGCATTACGCCTCCGACTTCCTCAGCGCCCTCTTCTCGTAAAATATCAACAATATCGGCTGTCGCATCGCGATTATGTATAATAATCGGCAACTTCACTTTTTTCGCTAAACGAATTTGTTTTCGAAATACTTCTTTTTGTACGTCTTTCGGCGATTGATCCCAATAATAGTCAAGCCCCATTTCACCGAGCGCTACAACTTTCGGGTGCGCAGCTAAACGTTCAATCATGACAAGATCTTCGTCAGTCATATGAATCGCATCGACAGGGTGCCATCCAACAGCTGCGTAGATAAAGGGATATTCCTCGGCTAGCTCCATTGCCCGTTGAATGGTTGGTCGATCAAAGCCAACGACGACAATATGTGACACACCTTCTGCACGTGCTCGTTCAATCACTTGTTCAACATCTTCGCTAAATTGTGTCGCATTTAAATGTGCATGTGTATCAAATAACATATAACCCCTCTTTTCTTCCGATGTTCAGTTTACCACACAATCCCGTTACATAAATCACAGCTATATAACAATTACATTACAAAATAGAAACAAAGAGGTGTTTTTGCAACACCTCTTTACTTCACTTTTGCTCCATTTGGAAGCGATTCATCCACTGTCGCCAATGACAATACCCCGTCTTTTTCCCCCGCTAAAATCATGCCTTGTGACAGTTCTCCGCGCAATTTCACAGGCTTTAAATTCGTCACGCAAATGACTTTTTTCCCAATTAAATCTTCCGGTTTGTAATGTTTTGCAATACCTGATACAACTTGCCGTTTTTCATAGCCTAAATCAAGTTGCAATTTAAGCAAGCGATCGGCTTTTGGAATTGGCTCAGCATGAATCACTTGTGCGACGCGTAAATCGACTTTCATAAAATCATCAATTGTAATTTCTTCGCTTTTCTCTTCGTTTTGTTCCTGCTTTTCTTCTACATTTGCTGATGTCCCGCTCATTTGTGTCTGAATATATTGCACTTCTTCTTGAACGTCTAAACGCGGGAACAGTGGAGCTCCTTTTTCAACCATTCGCTCTTGTTGTGAAGCACCAAACGTTTGTAAGCTGTCCCAGCTCATTAATTGCTCATCTTGAACGCCAAGTTGAGCAAACATTCGTTTTGGCGTTGCTGTTAAAAATGGTTGCAATAAAACAGCTACATAACGAAGGGACTCCGCTAAATGCGACATGACGGAAGCTAACTGTTCACGCGCTGCTTCGTCCTTTGCCAATACCCATGGTTGCGTTTCATCAATATATTTGTTCGTACGGCTAATAAGCTGCCAAATAGCTGTTAAAGCTTGTGAAAATTGCATTTGTTCCATCGCTTCTTCATACTGTTTAACAGTATCATACGCCGTTTGCACAAGTTGTTCATCAAATGAGGTGTGCGTACCACGATATGCAGGAATACGGCCGGCAAAATATTTTTCAATCATTGCTACAGTTCGATTAAGCAAATTACCTAAATCGTTCGCTAAATCATAGTTTATGCGCTCGACAAAACCTTCTGGTGTAAACACACCGTCTGAACCAAACGGCACTTCACGAAGTAAATAATAACGCAACGCATCTAAGCCATATCGATCAATTAACGTAACTGGATCAACAACATTTCCTTTCGACTTCGACATTTTTCCGTCTTTCATAAGCAACCAGCCGTGCGCAAACACTTTTTTTGGAAGCGGAAGATCTAAAGCCATTAACATAATTGGCCAATAAATCGTATGGAAACGAACAATTTCCTTTCCAACAAGGTGAACATCAGCCGGCCAATACGTTTTATATTTTTCATCATTTTCTGTTCCATACCCTAAGGCAGTAATATAGTTTGACAATGCATCAATCCATACATAAATGACATGTTTCGGGTCGCCCGGAACAGGAATGCCCCAATCAAACGTTGTCCGTGACACAGCTAAATCCTCTAAGCCCGGCTTGATAAAGTTATTAATCATTTCATTTTTGCGCGATTCCGGCTGAATAAATTGCGGATTTTCTTCATAGAACGCCAATAAACGATCGACATATTTGCTCATCCGGAAAAAATATGATTGTTCTTTTACTTTTTCTACAGGACGTCCACAATCTGGACAATTCCCTTCGACTAATTGTCGCTCAGTGTAAAACGATTCACACGGAGTACAATACCATCCTTCGTATTCGTCTAAATAAATATCCCCTTGTTCTAAAAGACGGGCGAAAATTTTTTCAACGACTTGTTTATGACGCTGTTCTGTTGTACGAATAAAATCGTTATAAGAAATATCTAGTTTTTTCCAAAGTTCTTTAATTCCCGCAACAATTTCATCGACATACTGCTGTGGAGTAACTCCTTTTTCCTCTGCTTTTCGTTGAATTTTTTGACCATGTTCATCTGTTCCTGTTAAATACATCACATCATAGCCGCGCATCCGCTTATATCTTGCCATTGCATCGCCAGCTACCGTCGTATAAGCGTGACCGATATGTAATTTATCGCTCGGATAATAAATGGGTGTGGTGATATAAAACGTCTTTTTCGTCACTTGTACCCCTCCTTGTTGCACGTTTAGTAGAAACGCTCTCGCCCAAAGGACGAGAGCGATTGCATATTTGTATTCTTGATCAATACATCTATTCCTCTTATCTCACCAAAATATACATAAAAATAGAGAGCGCTGTCAACTATTCGACATAGCATTGTCGACAAATCATATATATTTGTCGAATTTTGTCGAAAATATATCGATAAATTTGTCGAATTTGTGTTGAATTTTGTCGAATAATATTTATAATAAGGTTTGTATCGTCTTGAAAAGTAGTTAAAAACTGTTATGCATCTCTTGTCAAATCATTCGGATTTTGTCATTTCAGCTATAATTTCGGCGAATTTTATATGCAACGACATGTAAATCATACATTTTTTTTAATCATTGCATATAAAAGGATTGACGCTTAATGGAAAAGTTGTTATGATAAATCCATAGAGATTTTGTCGAATATTGACGAAAAAAGATGAAAAAGGAGAGGAGAATAAAGATGAAATCAACAGGTATTGTTCGTAAAGTCGATGAGTTAGGTCGTGTTGTTATTCCAATTGAATTGCGCCGTACATTAGGAATCGCAGAGAAAG
The DNA here is from genome assembly GCF_001187595.1 of Anoxybacillus gonensis. GTDB lineage: Bacteria > Bacillota > Bacilli > Bacillales > Anoxybacillaceae > Anoxybacillus > Anoxybacillus gonensis. The sequence continues at coordinate 40,006 of NZ_CP012152.1, read as the reverse complement.
ATGCGTTAGAAATTTATGTAGATGATGAGCGCATCATTTTGAAAAAATACAAACCAAACATGACTTGCGTAGTAACTGGGGAAGTGTCTGACGATAACTACAAGCTTGCAGATGGAAAAATCATTTTAAGCAAAGAAGGCGCAGAGGCGTTATTACAAGAAATTCAAAACGTTCTTCAACAGTCAAAATAAGAAGTTTCTCTAGACTTTTCTAGAGAAACTTCTTTTTTTACTTATGATATGCTTCATACACATCTCTTTTCGGCAATTGACGATCTTTAGCTACTTGTTTAATCGCTTCTTTCGATGTATATTGTTTCGTTTCCATATAATAATTTACATGTTCAACAATGGTTAAATCGTTCCACCATATCGATTGTTCATCATGTGTGTGATTCCCTTCAACAAGGAGACAAAACTCCCCTCGCACTTCGTGATGTTCTGCCCAATGCATCACTTCTTCAATCGTTCCACGAATGAAATGTTCAAATTTTTTCGTTAACTCGCGCGCCACAGCCATTTGTCGATTGCCAAATATATGGCGCATCACTGTTAACGTTTCTTGCAGACGATGTGGTGCCTCGTAAAAAATAAGCGTATCTTTTATATGTTTTAATTGTTCGAGTTCTTTTTTCTTTTCTTTCTTATGTCGCGATAAAAAACCATAAAAATAAAAATGATTTGTCGGTAATCCAGAAGCTGTTAACGCCGTAATGGCCGCATTCGCACCTGGAAGCGGAATCACTTTACATTGTGCGCGTAACGCTTCAACTACAAGCTCATGACCTGGATCAGAAATCGTTGGCGTTCCGGCATCACTCACTAAAGCGATATGTTTCCCTTGTAATAGAGAAGCGAGAATATGCTCTCCTCGCGATTGTTTATTATGCTCATGGTAACTAACAAGCGGCGTATGAATATCGAAATGATTTAGCAATTTTTTCGTTTGGCGTGTATCTTCAGCCGCAATGAAATCTACTGTTCGTAACGTTTCAATGGCACGCAACGTAATATCTTCTAAATTGCCGATCGGCGTCGGGACGATGTACAAAATTCCTTTTTCATCTTCTTCAATAAAACTTTTTTGTTCGTTCATCTCATCTCATTCCCCGTATAAAATATGTTTTAACTCGCTTGTATACTCGCCATTTTGTTCGTATACAAAGAGAGGAGGTAATATTTTCAATCCTTTATTGCCGTCTTTCGTTCCTTCGATTAAAATGGTGTTCGCTTCCTTTCCTTCTTTTGGATAAACAAAACGCAAACGTTTCGGCTCTAAACGGTATTGTCGCATGAGTGTAACGATATCTAACAACCGCTCAGGGCGATGAACAAAGGCTGCCTTTCCACCTTGTTTAAGCAATTGACTACTTACGCGAATGACATCTTCTAACGTACAATAAATTTCATGGCGTGCAATCGCAAAATGTTCATTTTTATTCATTTCTTCTTCGTTTGGTGTTGGGAAATACGGAGGATTGCACGTCACAACATCAAACTTACTATGTCCAAGATGAGCAGGCATATCTTTAATATCACCGTGAATGATTTCAATTTGCTCCTCTAGCTTGTTGTATTGTACGCTTCGCTTCGCCATATCATAAATTCTTTCTTGAATTTCTACTCCAATCATTTTCCCTTTTGTTCGTTTGCTTAACAATAGTGGAATGACCCCATTCCCTGTACATAAGTCGACTAAATGTCCTTTTTGAATGGGAACATATACGAATTTCGCCAACAATACTGCATCAAGCGAAAAAGCAAATACAGATGGGCTTTGAATAATTTTCATATCTTCTGCTAGCAAATAGTCGAGCCGTTCATCTTCACGTAACATACACAATCCCTCTTTCTACAACAAAATAGCCTTCCAGACCATTCGTCAGAAAGGCTATTTTTTATTTAAAAATGACAAACAAAACAAACAATCGCCATCGGTCCGTAAACTTCCATAATGTACATTACAAATGTGAAATCCTTCTTGGTACAGACGAGCTAAGTTATCATATCCTTCGCCGATATCAACTAATTTCGCTTTCTTTTGTTTTTTGCCTTGTTCGTCTTTTCGCTCTGACAGCTGTTCAAGCCGTCGACGTAAATGGTCATTTTCAACTTGAAGGCGATGATTTTCTTCAATTAACTCCCCAAGATAATTTTTTAACTCACCTAGCTGTTTATATAAATGAGCAATTTGTTCCTCGATACTTGTTACAGATTGGAAAATTTCTTTTTTATTCACGCGCCATCCACCCCATCACTCTGTGGCTTGAGTAGGAAGAACTTTCTCTTTTAATAATTCGTCAATCGTATATTCAACGACCCGATCTTTTTCGACTAATTCGACTTGTAACACTCGTTCTAAAATATTCAGTCCAACGACCTTCCCGAATCCGAGAGGAGTTTCAATCATTTCACCTAAATCAGGCAGCTGCTCTTTCGCCGTCTCGTATTCATCGTTTTCATATTTTAAACAACACATTAGTCGACCGCATAATCCTGATATTTTTGTCGGATTGAGCGATAAATTTTGATCTTTTGCCATTTTAATGGAAACCGGATCAAAGTCACCTAAAAACGTCGAACAACAAAGCATCCGTCCGCATGGTCCAATACCGCCTAACATTTTTGCTTCATCGCGCACACCAATTTGTCTCAGTTCGATTCGGGTGCGAAAAATGGCTGCCAAATCTTTAACGAGTTCACGAAAATCAACGCGTCCATCAGCAGTAAAATAAAAAATAATTTTATTGCGGTCGAATGTATACTCGACATCAACAAGTTTCATTTCTAATCCGTGCTCTTCTACTTTTTTCAAACAAATGTCGTATGCTTCTTCCGCTGCCTTTTTATTTTCTTCTACAACAAGTTTATCTTTTTGGTCAGCCATCCGAATGACTTTTTTCAAAGGCAAAACAATATCTTTTTCATCGACTTGTTTTTTAGCCACAACAACCTTTCCAAATTCAATGCCGCGAACGGTTTCAACAATGACATAATCACCGTTTGAAATCGGTAAATCCCCAGGATCAAAATAATAAATCTTTCCTGCTTTCTTAAAACGAACGCCTACAACTTCATACAAATGCAGATCCCTCCCGCAACTGCAATACTAACTGTTCCATTAAAAGCTGCGGATTCATATTCGTATGCAACCGCGCTTTTGCTTGTAAAATGGCCTTCATATGTTGAGCAATTTGCTTCTCAGAATAAAGAAAACGCGACCGCTGAAATTCATTTATGCAATCACTGTATGCAATTTGTTGTTCTTCCCCTAGTAACACATATAATAAATCTTTATATAAATATAATAATAAATCTAACCCTATGCTCATTTGTTCTTTATTCGTAAAATGGCTAAGCCAATGTTGCTGAATGACGAGCAACGCTTGGACATATTGCTTGTTTAATGCTTCATATAATTGTATCACTATTTTTCGTGCTTGTGCAAACCAATCATCTTGACTTAACTGAAATGCTTCTTGCACATTATTTGTTACTCTAGCAGCTAATATCGCTAACTCTCGTGGTACACCTTGTTTTTGTAAATGAGCGTATATTTGTTCTGTCGGTAATTTGCGAAAAGAAATCACTTGACAACGTGAAACAATCGTTGGAAGTATGCGATGTAATTGCTCTGTTAATAAAATCGCCACCGTTTTTGCTGATGGTTCCTCTAAAAATTTTAACAAGCTATTCGCAGCTTGAACGGTCATTTGATCAGCATGCTCAATGATATATAGCTTACGATTCGATTCAACAGCCGTTTTTGTAAACTCCTCTTGCAGCTGCTCAATTTGTTGCTTTTTAATTGAATTTCCATCTGGCACAACGAGATGAACGTCTGGATGATTACCAGATTGAATCCGCCGACAATTCACACATGTTTCGCAAGGGTCATCATGTACATTTGTTAAACAAAACAAACGCTTTGCAAATAAAAGAGCCGCTTCCTTTTTTCCTGTCCCTTTTTGTCCTTCAAATAAGTATGCATGAGCCACTCTGCCTTTTCTTATACTGTTGACGATCATTTTAGCTACATGTGGTTGATTTGTTTCGAGCATTTTCCATGACATGACGATCCTCTCACTTTCTTAACAAAGGCTCTATAAGCGCCCACACGTCTTCAAACACTTTTGTTACAGATTGCGTAGCGTCTACTTTTTTTATGCGATTTGGAAAACGATCTAATAACATCATATATCCATCACGCACTCGTTCATGAAACGCGAGCTCTTCTAAATCCAGCCGATTCACTTCTCGCAACCCATTTTCGCGAATGCGCGCTAACCCAAGCGCTGGATCAATATCAAAATAAATCGTTAATGTTGGCATCCAATTTTCAATCGCAAACTCATTAATAGCCAATATCTCATCTATTCCTAAACCACGCGCGACCCCTTGGTAAGCAAGCGAACTGTCAATAAAGCGATCACAAAGAACCATTTTCCCTTCCTTCAATGCAGGAATCACTTTTTCAACTAAATGTTGTCGTCTCGCCGCTGCATAAAGTAAAGCTTCTGTTCGTGCATCCATTCGATCATTATTAGGATGCAAAATGACGGAACGAATTTGCTCGGCGATATCGATCCCTCCCGGCTCACGTGTTGCGACAACATCAACGTGTTGCTTAGTTAAATAATCCGTTAACATGCGAACGATCGTTGTTTTTCCTGCCCCCTCAGGACCTTCAAATGAAAAAAATAAGTAGTTCATCTTAAGCCTCCTCAAAAACTTCGATACAATTTCCTTCTATATCTGTTTGAAAATATGCGCCCGTTTGCTTCAAATATTGAATAAGCTCAACATGTTGCCTTGTCACAATTTCCCCAATAAGTAAAATAGGAATTCCGGGTGGATAAGGGACAACCATTTGAGCACAAACACGTCCGATTGCATCATGAAGCAGCACTTGTTTTGTTTTCCTACCTTTAATCCATTCATAACTCACAGCTTGACAATGCTTTGGTAGTTGAAATTGTACATGTTCGTTTTGTCGTTCGCTTCGAATACATTGTAGCGCATGTTTTATTCGCTCTATAATCATTTGAAATGTTTTGATTTTCGCAAGCGGATAAACAAGTAATACGTTATATGGGTCAGCCATTTCTGTAAAAATTCCGTTTCTTTCTAATATCTGCTGCAACTCGTAACCTGAATGTGCACTGCGCGTTTGTAACGTAACCTTTAACAAATCCGTTCGAATAAGGGGATGCCGTGATTCCACCACATGAATCGCTTCAATTGTTCGCAACTCTTGCTTAAATAATTGAATTTGTTCAACCATTTCATCAATCGTTTCACGTGTCTGTTGCGCAACATAAGCGCGAGCCAAATCAAGCGAAGCCATAATTGGATAAGATGGGCTGCTTGTTTGAAAAACTTGCAAAAAGTATCTTAACGTACGTTCATTTATAAGCTCACTATTAAAGTGCAAAAAAGATCCCATGGTCATAGCTGGAAGTGTTTTATGGGCCGATTGTACAACAATGTCTGCTCCACATTCCACAGCTGATTTTGGAAAAGGTTCCCCAAGCACAAAATGAGCTCCATGTGCCTCATCCACTAACACAGGTATGCGATAAGAATGGGCCAATTGAATAATTTTCGTTAAATCAATAGACATCCCATAATAGTTTGGATTTGTTAAAATGAGCGCAGCGGCATCTGAATGCTCACGCAATGTATGATCAATTGTTTCAAACGACACAAAAGACATCACTCGAACATCTTCATCAAATTCCGGGGAAATAAAAATAGGTGTTGCTCCAACGAGATGTAGTGCATGTAAAATAGATTTATGACAATTACGTTGTACAATGACTTTTTTGTTTTTTTCACATGCAGCTGTAATCATCGCTAAATTACCGGCAGTAGAACCATTAACTAAAAAATACGTCCGTTTTACCCCATATAATTTTGCCGCTAATTGTTGTGCCTGTTCAATCGCTCCCGTTGGATGATGTAAATCATCTAAATGTGAAAGTTCCGTTACATCTAAATGTAGCAATGGTGCAAAAGAAAAAAGAGCTTTTTCATAAAAAACAGCTCCATATTTATGCCCTGGTACGTGAAATGAAATCGGTTGTGTCGAGGCATGTTCACATAAAAGTGTATATAGAGGTGTTTTTGTTTGATCCATCTTTATTCGCTTCCTCGCTCGTTGTTTTTATATATTTATATTAAAATAAAACAGGCCCTAATCATAGTAGGGGCCTTTTGTTATGAATATATTTTATTCTCTCCTATTTTTTTCAGCCGATCAACGTAAAATTTGTATTTTTCATCATTTGTCTCCGTTTGAATGAGATCGTTATGACAATCCATGCATATAAAATGATGAAAAATATGAATTCCTTTTTTATTTTGCCCATTACATACAATACAAGTTTCTTTATAAGACATTTGTTCTCCACCTCCCGCTAACAGTTTTCCCAGTTTCATATAACAATATACTTTGAAACGAATCATTTTGTGCGGGAGTATAAAGAAAGCAATGAGCTAAAAAAGACCAAGACTAAATCGTCTTGGTCTCTTCTTTGCCCGGCAACGTCCTACTCTCGCAGGCGGTGTCCCGCCAACTACCATCGGCGCTGGAGAGCTTAACTTCCGTGTTCGGGATGGGAACGGGTGTGACCTCTCCGCCATCGTCACCGAGCAATATGATGAAGGATTATTCCTTCAAAACTAGATAACAGGTTTTGTGTAGTCGCCTACGCTTTTCTTGTGTGCTTAGTTAAGTCCTCGATCGATTAGTATCCGTCAGCTGCACGTGTCGCCACGCTTCCACCTCGGACCTATCTACCTTGTCATCTTCAAGGGATCTTACTCGCTTGACGCGATGGGAAATCTCATCTTGAGGGGGGCTTCACGCTTAGATGCTTTCAGCGCTTATCCCTTCCGCACATAGCTACCCAGCTGTGCCCCTGGCGGGACAACTGGTACACCAGCGGTGCGTCCATCCCGGTCCTCTCGTACTAAGGACAGCTCCTCTCAAATTTCCTACGCCCGCGACGGATAGGGACCGAACTGTCTCACGACGTTCTGAACCCAGCTCGCGTACCGCTTTAATGGGCGAACAGCCCAACCCTTGGGACCGACTACAGCCCCAGGATGCGATGAGCCGACATCGAGGTGCCAAACCTCCCCGTCGATGTGGACTCTTGGGGGAGATAAGCCTGTTATCCCCGGGGTAGCTTTTATCCGTTGAGCGATGGCCCTTCCATTCGGAACCACCGGATCACTAAGCCCGACTTTCGTCCCTGCTCGACTTGTAGGTCTCGCAGTCAAGCTCCCTTCTGCCTTTACACTCTACGAATGATTTCCAACCATTCTGAGGGAACCTTTGGGCGCCTCCGTTACGCTTTGGGAGGCGACCGCCCCAGTCAAACTGCCCACCTGACACTGTCTCCCACCCCGATCAGGGGTGCGGGTTAGAATCTCAGTACGACAAGGGTGGTATCCCAACGGCGACTCCACCTAGACTGGCGTCCAGGTTTCTCAGTCTCCC
>NZ_CP012152.1:12500-27500 GCF_001187595.1 Anoxybacillus gonensis | reverse complement strand
CTTCTTCCTTCCAGAGCTTTAGATAATGTCACCTCATCGGCGTATTCTAGATCACCACCAACGGGCAATCCGTGGGCAATGCGCGTAATTTTAACACCTGTTGGCTTTAATAGCCGGGAAATATACATCGCTGTCGCTTCCCCTTCAATATTCGGGTTCGTCGCCAAAATCACTTCTTGAACCGTTTCATCTTGAAGACGTCTAAGCAATTCAGCAATTTTAATATCTTCAGGACCAATTCCTTCCATAGGGGAAATCGCTCCATGTAACACATGATACAACCCATTATATTCTTTCATTTTTTCCATAGCAATCACGTCTTTCGGGTCTTGAACAACACAAATGATCGAGCGATCTCGCTTGTCGTCCTCACAAATATAACAAGGATCTTTATCGGTAATATGGCCACACGATGAACAATACGTTAAATTTCTTTTTGCATTTACAAGCGCTTTTGCAAAATCTAATACTACATCTTCTTTCATATTTAACACAAAAAACGCCAGACGGACGGCCGTCTTCGGCCCGATGCCTGGCAATTTCATGAAGCTGTCGATTAATTTCGATATCGGCTCTGGGTAGTACATAATAGCCTCCTAGAATAATCCTGGTATATTCAATCCTTTTGTAAACTGTCCCATTGTTTGTGCAGTTAACTCATCAACCTTTTTTAACGCATCATTCGTTGCAGCGAGCACTAAATCTTGCAACATATCGATATCTTCTGGATCAACAACCTCCTCTTTAATTTTCACTTCTAAAATTTGTTTATGACCATTGGCAATAACGGTAACCATTCCACCGCCTGCTGTTCCTTCAACTGTTTTTTCTGCTAATTCTGCTTGTGCTTTCTCCATATCTTTTTGCATTTTTTGCATTTGCTTCATCATTTTTTGCATATTTCCCATTCCACGCATCATTTTCATCATTCCTCCATTATTCTTTAATTTCAATTAAGTTTTCACCAAACCACTTTTTCGCTTCTGAAATGAATGGATCTTCTTGTTCATGTTGTTCATCCCCATTTGTTTGTTGGCGAATAAACTGCTCTCGAATTTGAAGCCATTCACTTTCAGGAACAGGAATCGTATCAAGTTTCTTTCCCGTTAACTCAAATAATACGTGCTCTAAATTATCTTTAACATAGTTACTATTATCAGCAACCATCTTACAATGAATTTCATATTTAAATTTTAACACAAAAGCTGCGCCACTTGCTGCTACAGGTTCACTCTCTTGTAATAATGCCGCATGTGACACTTTATTTTGCTTTTTTAACGTCTCAAGCACATGTGGCCAATTTCCTTTAATAAGAGATAAATGCTGATGTGTTGCTTGGCGAAGCACTTCATGAATGCGCCCCACCGGTATTTTATAGTCTGTCCGAATACTTTTCCCTGTTTTTTTCACCGATTCACTTGTTTCTGAAGCAGAGGGCTTTACACCTGTCTCTTGTAGCCTTGCTAATTGTTCTTCTAACTGTTTCACCTTTTCTTCTAAGGCCGGAGAAATCGAAGTTTTGATTACTCGTTCCTCCTCATAACAAAGCTTCACAATCGCAACTTCCATATGCACACGCGGATGGTTCGTTAGGCGCATATCTTGTTGACTTTTACTTAACAAATCGATCGCTTCATATATAAGCGATGTTGGAATCATGTCAGAAAGCTCACGAAATCGTTCATCAACGAGCACACGATGCGTCACATCCTCTAGTTGAGGTGCCGCTTTATATAAAAGCATATCCCGATAATAGTAAATTAAATCTTCGACAAGACGATTCGGGTCTTTCCCTTGTTCCATTAAATGTTGAAAAAGACGCAACGCCTCAACGGTCTTTTTTTCGTATATCGCGTAAATTAAATCTGCAATTTTTCGTTGTGAAACTGCACCTGTAACCGCTAACACATCTTCCAGTAACACACGATTGTCACTAAAAGAAATGGCTTGATCGAGCAAACTTAACGCATCACGCATCCCACCATCAGCAGCACGTGCAATCGCAAATAGTGCCTCTTCCTCTACGTCTATACCTTCTTCTGCAATAACCGTTTTTAACCGAGAGACAATTGACTTTAACTCAATGCGTCGAAAATCAAATCGTTGACATCGCGAAACGATTGTTAAAGGAATTTTATGTGGTTCTGTTGTCGCTAAAATGAAAATCACATGTTTCGGAGGCTCTTCCAACGTTTTTAATAACGCATTAAACGCCCCGATGGATAACATATGCACTTCATCAATAATATACACTTTATACGGTGCCGACGTTGGGGCAAATTTCACCTTCTCCCGAATGTCGCGAATTTCATCCACTCCGTTATTTGATGCTGCGTCAATCTCTAACACATCAGAAATCGAACCGTTCGTAATGCCTAAACAAGTCGGACATTCGTTGCATGGCTCTGCTGTTGGACGATGCTCGCAGTTTACCGCTTTAGCAAAAATTTTAGCTATACTCGTTTTCCCTGTCCCACGTGGACCTGAAAATAAATATGCATGTGAAATCTTTTGTTGAAGCAGGGCATTTTGCAACGTTTTTGTCACGTGTTCTTGACCGACTACATCCTTAAAACTTTGCGGTCGAAAAACACGATATAAAGCTTTATAACTCACGAAACTGCCCTCCTCTTTGCTCATATCCCATTTATTATATCATTAAAAAACATATGAAAAAAGCACTTGCCTTTTGAGCAAGTGCTTGTGTGCAGAAATATGTAAATTGCCGTGCACCTTCTGTCGACTAGCTGCCATAGACGTTACTAGAGTAGTTAGCTCAGTTCAGGCACCCCTGCGGCACATGGGAGCGTCCGCTTACTGCTGCTTCCTTCCGGACCTGACAGGGTTCACGGATTCCCATTGCGCAGGACCCAAACGTCAACACCACTTACTCTAGGCAGACTCTACAGCAAACTAGCCTAAAGAAGGAATTCAGCCTCGCTAGAGCGGATTGCGAGTACAGGGCACCGCTACCTCCCCGCTTAGCACGGCAATGCGTTATCGCTAACGCAAGTATAAGTATATCTCTTTTTCATATAAATTGCAATGACTACACAATGGAATTTAATTGGAATTCACTCTATTTTTTTCTTCCTTTTTTTGTTGACGTAAACGTCGAAAAAATTCGCTCAGCATTCCACCACATTGTTCAGCTAATACTCCGCTAACAACTTCCGCTTGATGATTAAAGCGTGGCTCTTGCAATAAATTCATTAATGTTCCCGCACATCCTCCTTTCGGATCGCTCGCCCCAAACACAACCCGCTTGATGCGGGAAAGAACAATCGCTCCAGCACACATCGCACAAGGTTCTAACGTCACATACAGCGTTGCTTCTTCTAATCGCCACGTACCTAGTTTTCGACACGCTTCATCGATAGCTAAAAGCTCCGCATGTGCAATTGATCGTTGATCTCGTTCACGCAAATTGTGAGCTCGCGCAATCACTTCATCGTTGTATACAACAACTGCACCAATTGGCACTTCTCCGATATTCTCCGCCTTTTTTGCTTCTTCAATAGCTAAATGCATGTAATACTCATCATTTCTCATTTTTGAGACTCCCGTACTTTTATCATCTATAAAGTATATCAAAATAAAAAAGCAACATACAGACTAATCGTTTTATGTTAAAATAAATTTTGTCTGTCTACACAGACGGTTTCACCTGAAGGAGGTTACACAATGTCCCACGTGCCCTTTATTACTGTTGAAGGTCCAATCGGTGTTGGAAAAACATCATTAGCAAAGGTCATTTCAGACTATTTTCAATATGAATTGTTAAAAGAAATTGTTGATGAGAATCCTTTTTTAGGTAAATTTTATGAAAACATCGAAGAGTGGAGCTTCCAAACGGAGATGTTTTTTCTATGCAATCGTTACAAACAGCTAGAAGATGTCGAAAAAAAGTTTTTAAGCAATGGGAAACCGGTTGTAGCTGACTATCATATTTTCAAAAACTTAATCTTTGCTAGACAAACGTTAAAGGGAAAACAATACGAAAAATATGTGCAAATTTATGACATTTTAACAAACGACATGCCAAAACCAAATGTCGTCATTTATTTGCATGCTTCATTACACACGTTGCTCAAACGTATCGCGATGCGAGGTCGTGAATTTGAAAAAAATATTGATCCGAACTATTTGCAACAATTATCACATGCTTACGAACAAGCAATGGAGCAATTTGAACAAGCTCACCCTCACATTCCTGTATTACGGTTTAACGGAGATGAGCTCGATTTCGTTCATCGTGACCAAGACCGATTTTTCATTTTAAACGAACTGCAATCTGTTCTTAAAAGGAGCTTAGAACAATGAATTTACGAGAAAAATATCATATTCCAAGCGATGCTGTTATTACCATTGCCGGAACGGTTGGTGTAGGAAAATCAACGATGACAAAAGCGTTAGCTGATGCACTTCAATTCCGCACCTCTTTTGAAAAGGTAGACACAAACCCTTATTTAGATAAATTTTATGCTGATTTTAAACGTTGGAGTTTCCATCTTCAAATTTATTTTCTTGCAGAACGATTTAAAGAACAAAAACGTATTTTCGAATATGGCGGAGGATTTGTTCAAGATCGATCCATTTACGAGGATACTGGGATTTTTGCAAAAATGCATTTTGAAAAAGGGACGATGTCAAAAGTCGACTATGAAACATATACAAGTTTATTTGAAGCGATGGTCATGACACCTTATTTCCCACACCCTGATTTACTTATTTACTTAGAAGGAAGTTTCGAGGAAATCATTAAACGCATTCGTGAACGCGGTCGCCCAATGGAACAACAAACACCAATTGAATATTGGAAAGAAATGTACGAAAGATATGAAAGATGGATCAACAGTTTTAATGCTTGTCCTGTTTTGCGCATTAACATTAATGAATACGATATTATTCGCGATGCCCAATCGATTGAGCCGATCGTCGCAAAAATTGGTTACATGATTGAACAATATCGCAAATTAAAAAAATAAGGATGCCCTCGCTTCATTTCGGGCATCCTTTCGTTTTGCCTATATAAAACAAAAATTCGTTACATATCGTAACGAATTATTCAATAAACAATCTCCATTTTATGCGCTGTGGTTTTGTGAACATTCGAATGGTGGCGGAGGAGGAGGGATTCGAACCCCCGCGCGCCTTTCGACGCCTCTCGGTTTTCAAGACCGACCCCTTCAGCCAGACTTGGGTACTCCTCCGTATCGACATGTATTAATTTATCATAATCATTATCCTATGTCAACACTTTTTATGAAAAAAGGGGAGGGCATTCTCCCCTTATGCAATGACTTCTTTTCCTCCCATGTATGGGCGAAGCACTTCCGGAATAACGACAGTTCCATCTTCTTGTTGATAATTTTCCAAAATCGCTGCAACTGTTCGTCCAATTGCTAAACCAGATCCATTTAACGTATGCACATGTTCTGGCTTTGCTTTTGGGTCTCGACGGAAACGAATGTTTGCACGGCGAGCTTGGAATGCTTCAAAATTGCTGCAAGAAGAAATTTCTCGATACGTACCATAGCTTGGCAACCATACTTCAATGTCATATTTTTTCGCTGCAGTAAAGCCTAGATCAGCTGTACACATACTCATCACACGATACGGCAAACCTAATAATTGTAAAATACGTTCCGCATCATTTGTTAACTTTTCGAGTTCTTCATAAGAATCTTCCGGTTTTACAAATTTGACAAGCTCTACCTTGTTAAACTGATGCTGACGAATTAATCCGCGCGTATCTCTTCCTGCTGATCCCGCTTCTGAACGGAAACATGCGCTATAAGCAGCATATTTAATTGGCAAATCGTCCGCTGATAAAATTTCATCGCGATGTAAGTTAGTCACAGGAACTTCTGCTGTTGGAATTAAAAAGTAATCTTCACTCTCGATCCGGAACGCATCTTCCTCAAACTTCGGAAGCTGCCCTGTTCCTGTCATGCTTGCTCGATTCACAATGTACGGTGGTAAAACTTCTTCATATCCGTGCTGTTCAACATGTACGTCTAACATAAAGTTAATTAACGCACGTTCCAATCGTGCTCCAAGGCCTTTATAAAACACAAATCGACTTCCTGTTACTTTTGCTGCACGTTCAAAATCTAAAATTCCAAGCCGATCCGCAATTTCCCAATGTGGTTTTGGTTCAAAAGAAAATGAACGTGGCTCTCCCCATTTACGAATTTCTACATTGTCATCTTCTGATTCACCAATCGGCACAGAGTCATGCGGAACGTTTGGAATTGACAAAAGCAACGTCTCAAGCTGTTGTTCCACTTCTCGTAATTCATCATCAAGCACTTTAATACGATCGCCAACTTCACGCATTTCAGCAATCAGATGGTCTGCGTCTTTTTTCTCACGCTTTAAGATGGCAATTTGTTGTGACACATCGTTGCGCTTATTTTTCAATTCCTCCGCTTGTGCAATTAATTCACGGCGACGACGATCGAGCTGCTCGAATTGTTCAAAATCCGTTAAGTCCTCGCCACGATGCTGGAGTTTTTGTTTTACTTCCTCAAAATTGGCACGTAAAAATTTTAAGTCTAACATCATCATTCCTCCTTTTTGATTTATGAAATAAAAAACTCCCGTCCCAAAAGAAAGGGACGAGAGTATTCCCGCGTTGCCACCCTAGTTGAAGACGTGCGTCTTCCACTCGAGACATGTAACGGTTCTCACCGGAAATGCCTACTAACTTCACGCGTTCAGCATTTCGCTCCAGGATGGATTCACAAGTCATTCCTGCCGATTCACACCAGCCATCGGCTCTCTGAAAGGAAGAGGGCTTGTTACTAGTTCCTGTCATCGCTTTTTCTTTATATCATTTTCTTGGAAATAATGTACTATAAGTTTAAACAAAATGCAACCTGTTTATTCTTTCGCTTCTTTAACCATGTTTATAAAATATTGTGTCATGCGATGATCGTCCGTTAATTCTGGATGGAACGAACATCCTAAAAATTGTCCTTGTCTTGCCGCGACAATACGGTCCTCATATGTCGCAAGGACATCAACGTCGTCTCCTACGGAAACAATGTGCGGAGCTCGAATAAATACACCAATAAAATCGTCCGCAACGCCTTTAATTGTTAAAGATGCTTCAAAACTTTCGCGTTGGCGTCCGAATGAGTTGCGTTCAACTGTAATATCCATTAAACCAAGGTGTGGTTCATCGTAACCAACAATTTTTTTTGCTAAAATAATCAAGCCTGCACACGTTCCAAACATTGGCTTTCCTTCACGCGCGAATTGCTTCAGCGGTTCCATAAACCCGTATTTGTCCATTAAACGACGCATCGTCGTACTTTCTCCGCCTGGAATAATAAGGCCATCAATATGCGCTAGTTGCTCCACCTTTTTAATAACTACCGCTTCGGCACCACACGCTTCAATTGAACGTACGTGTTCACGTACGGCTCCTTGCAATCCGAGTACCCCTATTTTCGTCATGTTCATTGCTCCTTTATATTACCATCCACGTTCTTGCATCCGTTGTTCAGGAAGCAACGAAGAAATATCAATCCCTTTCATCGCTCCACCTAGTCCTTTTGATAAATGAGCAATTAATTCATAATCTTCGAAATGAGTTGTCGCTTCAACGATGGCACGCGCATATTTTTCAGGGTTTTCTGATTTAAAAATACCTGAACCGACAAATACACCGTCAGCACCTAAATGCATCATTAACGCGGCATCTGCTGGTGTTGCGACACCACCTGCTGCAAAGTTAACGACAGGAAGACGACCAAGACGTTTAATTTCTAATAGCACTTCAAATGGTGCGCCTAAGTTTTTTGCCTCTGTCATTAACTCATCTTCGCTCATGCTAACAACTTTACGCACTTGAGCATTTACTTTTCGCATATGGCGAACAGCTTCGACAATATTTCCTGTTCCCGGTTCACCTTTTGTGCGAAGCATAGATGCCCCTTCAGCAATGCGACGAGCCGCTTCACCTAAATCACGACAACCGCATACGAACGGTACAGTAAATTGACGTTTATCAATATGAAATTCTTCATCTGCCGGCGTCAACACTTCGCTCTCGTCAATGTAATCTACACCAAGCGCCTCTAATACACGCGCTTCAACATAATGACCGATACGCGCCTTCGCCA
Organism: Anoxybacillus gonensis; assembly: GCF_001187595.1. Lineage (GTDB taxonomy): Bacteria > Bacillota > Bacilli > Bacillales > Anoxybacillaceae > Anoxybacillus > Anoxybacillus gonensis. Next base: position 19,365 of record NZ_CP012152.1, on the reverse strand, counting down.
TGACTGGAATCGATACTGCTTTCATCACTTCTTCAATTACAGTCGGGTCAGCCATGCGTGCAACGCCACCTGCTGCACGAATATCCGCTGGAACACGCTCAAGAGCCATAACAGCTACTGCACCTGCTGCTTCAGCAATTTTCGCTTGTTCTGCGTTCACGACGTCCATAATGACGCCACCTTTTTGCATTTCCGCCATTCCGCGTTTTACACGTTCTGTACCTGTAACCGCCACCGTTCATTCCTCCCATTATGTATATCGTTATTGTGATATTGTACTGAAAAATCAACCCAGCGACAACTATTCATCACTGCAGTACACTATCCATATTCTAGCATACGTTTTTATTAGGTAAAAGTATAGAAACACTAACTACATTTTTTTATTTTAACTCAATTTTTTTAAAAATCACAATAAAAATTTTAAAGCCCTCTAAAAAGAGAGCTTTAAAATAATCCTTTAATCGCATGTGAAGCACCGTTCCAAATATCACTGAATAATTCACCAATCGCCCGCATCGCCAAAACGAAACCATTTGCTTTTTCTACAGCCCGCTTTGTTACGATCTCTACCTTTTCTCTTTCTTTTGTTAAGTAACCATAATCTGTTCCTTCATATTTCACGTACATATATCCTACTTTTTGTCCTTTTTTCACAGGAGCTGTTAACGTTTCTTTTTCAATGACGACAACAGGCTTATATTTTTTTTCTTCCCCTCGCTTAATGACAAGCGACAATGGTTGTTTTGTTGCAATTGCAACTTCTTTTTCTTTTCCTTTCTTTACTGCTACTGTTTTATGTTTTTTTATAATATAACCTTTTGGATACAATTGTTGCACCGTATAGTTGCTAAACGCGTAATCCAACATTTTTCTCGTCTGTTCAAAGCGCGACAAATGCGTACCTTTTCCATTCGTTTTCGCATTCATCACAACGGTAATAAAGCGCATGCCATTTCGCTCTGCTGTACCTGTAAAGCAATATCCTGCAAATTCTGTATATCCCGTTTTAATCCCATCGACACCTTCGTATGCTGCAACAAGTCCCGGAAGCATCCAGTTCCAGTTATCCATTTTAATTTGATCATCTGTTCCTTCCCGGAAATACTTACGAGGAATACTTGCTGTTTCTAAAATTTCTGGGAACTCATGATATAAATGATATGCTAATGTCGCTACAGCACGAGCAGACATCACATTTTCTTCGTTATCTCCGCTACCTGCAGGGTGCAATCCTCCTAAATCTTTGTTATTTAACCCTGTTGCATTGACAAACTTGTAATCTTTTAATCCTAACTCTTTCGCTTTTTCATTCATCATTTTAACGAAATTTGTTTCCGAACCACCAACAATTTCTGCAATAGCAACTGTCGCCCCGTTTGCTGAGTAAATCGCCATCGCTTCATACAGTTCACGCACTGTATATTTCCCGTCTTTTCTCAACGGAACATTCGATAAATCGCGCTTTTGGGAAATTTGATATACATACTCACTTACTGCATATTCTTGATCCCATTTTACGCGCCCTTCATGAATAGCCTCTAGCAACAAGTATTCCGTCATCATTTTTGTCATACTAGCAATTCCTAAAACCGCATCAATGTTTTTTTGATATAAAATCTTCCCCGTCTCCGCTTCAACAAGAATAGCGGCATCTGCTTCAATATTTAGTACGTCTTCTTCCGCTTTTATATTTTGCGGTAACGTCACCATAAATAAGAACATTGCTGCAATGGAAATGATGAAGCTCTTGTACCATGTTTTCACGCTCAAACCCTCCAACTCTGTTTTACATAACCGTTATTTTAACATACTCTTGTAAAAAAAAATAGACAGAGGAATCTTCCACCTCTGTCTAGTTGTTATTACATGAATGAGTAGTTTGGAGCTTCTTTCGTAATTTGAACATCGTGAGGGTGACTTTCTCTTAATCCTGCTCCAGTCATGCGCACAAATTGCGTTTTTTCTCGCAATTCTTCTAAGTTTTTCGTGCCACAGTAACCCATTCCTGCACGCAATCCCCCAACAAGTTGATAAATCGTATCGGCAAGCGGTCCTTTATAAGGTACTCGTCCTTCAATACCTTCTGGAACAAATTTTTTATTATCTTCTTGGAAGTAACGATCTTTACTTCCTCTCTCCATCGCTCCTACTGAGCCCATCCCGCGATATACTTTAAATCGTCTACCTTGGTAAATTTCCGTTTCTCCAGGGCTTTCAGACACGCCTGCAAGCAAGCTGCCAAGCATAACAGCATGTCCACCAGCTGCTAAAGCTTTTACAATATCACCAGAATATTTAATTCCTCCATCAGCAATAATAGCTACACCGTATTTTCGCGCTTCTGTTGCACAGTCATAAATCGCTGTAATTTGTGGTACGCCGACACCTGCGACAACCCGTGTCGTACAGATGGATCCCGGACCAATGCCAACTTTAATAATGTTCGCTCCTGCTTCAATTAAGTCGCGCGTCGCCTCTGCTGTCGCGACATTTCCTGCGATAATATTTAAAGTTGGATATGTGTCGCGAATTTTCCGTACCGTCTCAAGTACACCTTTAGAATGACCATGCGCTGTATCAACTACAATAACATCGACATTTGCTTCCACAAGCTTTTTCACACGCAACATCGTATCTGCAGTAACTCCAACAGCCGCTCCAACAAGAAGACGTCCTTTTGCGTCTTTTGCTGCGTTTGGAAATTCAATCACTTTTTCAATATCTTTAATAGTAATAAGTCCCTTTAACACACCTTGATCATCAACGAGAGGGAGTTTTTCAATTTTGTACTTTTGTAAAATTTTTTCCGCTTCTTCTAATGTTGTTCCAACAGGGGCAGTAATTAAGTTTTCTTTTGTCATCACATCAGAAATTTTCATTGAGTAATCTTGAATAAAGCGTAAATCGCGATTCGTAATAATTCCAACAAGCTTTTGTTCTTCCGCATTGTTTACGATCGGAACACCTGAAATCCGATATTTACTCATTAAATGTTCCGCATCATATACTTGATGTTCAGGAGTTAAAAAGAAAGGATCCGTAATTACACCGCTTTCAGAACGTTTTACTTTATCGACTTGTTCCGCCTGTTGTTCAATTGACATGTTTTTATGAATAATTCCTAATCCTCCTTGGCGTGCCATTGCAATCGCCATTTCCGCTTCGGTTACCGTATCCATTCCTGCACTAATAATCGGGATATTCAATTTTAACGTTTTACTTAGTTCAACTGTTAAATCGACATCACGAGGCAACACTTCTGACTTAGCTGGGATTAAAAGGACGTCATCAAATGTCAATCCTTCTTTCGCAAATTTTGTTTCCCACATTGTTTTTCCCCCTCACTTTGGAAATATTAATTAGTAGAGTATCAACTTCGCTTTTTTCTGTCAAGAAAACACGAAAATGTTAGATAATTCGATCAATTATATAAGGAGAATATACGATGTGGGAAGTATTTTACTCATCTAATTTTGTGCATCAATTTTTAATTGAACGCTACAAGCAAGAAGGACGAGAAGACGCTGAAAAGAAAAGTTACGACAATTGTTATCCATTTATGTACTACTTACAACATGGGAAAAAGTTTTATGATACGGCTCATGAAGCGCCTTTGGCCATCAAACCTGTTTTATTATTTTATGGAAATGTACAACTTCTTAAAGCGTGCTTATTAACAATTCACCCTGATTATCCAGAATCATCATCGGTTTTAGCACATGGAGTATCAACGAGAAAAAGAAAAAAACAAAACTACGATTTTTTTAAAGACGAAGTAAAAATTCAAAAGCATGGGTTGTTTACTTATTTTTCTGAAAAAATGTTTCATGTGAAACACGCATACGGGGAAAAGTTTTGTATGAGGCAATTACTACAACAAATTGAAGAACTAAATCCCTTATTTAATCTATATTTTAAACAACAAAATGAACGAAGCAAACAAATTCACGAAATCGTTGCTCACTATTTATTGCTTTATAACTTAAGTATGATTTGTCGCTATGAAACGGAATGGTGGTATGATCTCCTCCATAGTTATTCAAATGATGCATACCCTTTTATTGTACAGTTTTTAGACGTAACGGAACGAAAAGTACCGAGATATTTATATCATTATTTACTACATAACAAAAAAGACCAAGACTAAATCGTCTTGGTCTTTTCTTTGCCCGGCAACGTCCTACTCTCGCAGGCGGTGTCCCGCCAACTACCATCGGCGCTGGAGAGCTTAACTTCCGTGTTCGGGATGGGAACGGGTGTGACCTCTCCGCCATCGTCACCGAGCAATATGATGAAGGATTATTCCTTCAAAACTAGATAACAGGGGTTGTATTGTCTAGCTTCGAACTAACACCCTCCTACGCCTTCGCTTTTTCCGTTCGACGTGCACGCATGTCTTCGTCAAAAGCTTTTGGCTCCGTCGGATGTTTTCTTGACTACGTCAAGAACCGTTCTCCGCTTTTCTTGTTGTCTAGCTTCGGCTCCTAGCCCCTCGAATCGCTTCAGTCCTGCTGTGGCGGCAACAGCCTCCTCGCAGGCCTTTCGCGTTCTTCGTGGCTGAACAGTCGCCTACGCTTTTCTTGTGTGCTTAGTTAAGTCCTCGATCGATTAGTATCCGTCAGCTGCACGTGTCGCCACGCTTCCACCTCGGACCTATCTACCTTGTCATCTTCAAGGGATCTTACTCGCTTGACGCGATGGGAAATCTCATCTTGAGGGGGGCTTCACGCTTAGATGCTTTCAGCGCTTATCCCTTCCGCACATAGCTACCCAGCTGTGCCCCTGGCGGGACAACTGGTACACCAGCGGTGCGTCCATCCCGGTCCTCTCGTACTAAGGACAGCTCCTCTCAAATTTCCTACGCCCGCGACGGATAGGGACCGAACTGTCTCACGACGTTCTGAACCCAGCTCGCGTACCGCTTTAATGGGCGAACAGCCCAACCCTTGGGACCGACTACAGCCCCAGGATGCGATGAGCCGACATCGAGGTGCCAAACCTCCCCGTCGATGTGGACTCTTGGGGGAGATAAGCCTGTTATCCCCGGGGTAGCTTTTATCCGTTGAGCGATGGCCCTTCCATTCGGAACCACCGGATCACTAAGCCCGACTTTCGTCCCTGCTCGACTTGTAGGTCTCGCAGTCAAGCTCCCTTCTGCCTTTACACTCTACGAATGATTTCCAACCATTCTGAGGGAACCTTTGGGCGCCTCCGTTACGCTTTGGGAGGCGACCGCCCCAGTCAAACTGCCCACCTGACACTGTCTCCCACCCCGATCAGGGGTGCGGGTTAGAATCTCAGTACGACAAGGGTGGTATCCCAACGGCGACTCCACCTAGACTGGCGTCCAGGCTTCTCAGTCTCCCACCTATGCTGTACATGTCGCACCAACATTCAATATCAGGCTGCAGTAAAGCTCCACGGGGTCTTTCCGTCCTGTCGCGGGTAACCTGCATCTTCACAGGTACTATGATTTCACCGGGTCTCTCGTTGAGACAGTGCCCAAGTCGTTACACCTTTCGTGCGGGTCGGAACTTACCCGACAAGGAATTTCGCTACCTTAGGACCGTTATAGTTACGGCCGCCGTTTACTGGGGCTTCGGTTCGCACCTTCGCTTGCGCTAAGCGCTCCCCTTAACCTTCCAGCACCGGGCAGGTGTCAGCCCCTATACTTCGCCTTACGGCTTCGCAGAGACCTGTGTTTTTGATAAACAGTCGCTTGGGCCTTTTCACTGCGGCTCCCCTGGGCTATTCACCCGAGGGAGCACCCCTTCTCCCGAAGTTACGGGGTCATTTTGCCGAGTTCCTTAACGAGAGTTCTCCCGCGCACCTTAGGATTCTCTCCTCGCCTACCTGTGTCGGTTTGCGGTACGGGCACCTCTCACCTCGCTAGAGGCTTTTCTTGGCAGTGTGGAATCAGGCACTTCGGTACTATATTTCCCTCGCCATCACAGCTCAGCCTACTCAAGCGGATTTGCCTACTTGAGGCGCCTAACTGCTTGGACGCGCACAACCAGTCGCGCGCTGACCCTATCCTCCTGCGTCCCCCCATTGCTCAAACGGTGAGGAGGTGGTACAGGAATATCAACCTGTTGTCCATCGCCTACGCCTTTCGGCCTCGGCTTAGGTCCCGACTAACCCTGAGCGGACGAGCCTTCCTCAGGAAACCTTAGGCTTTCGGTGCAGAGGATTCTCACCTCTGTTTTCGCTACTCACACCGGCATTCTCACTTCTAAGCGCTCCACTAGTCCTTCCGGTCTAGCTTCGACGCCCTTAGAACGCTCCCCTACCGACGACGCAAGTCGTCCCACAGCTTCGGTGGTACGTTTAGCCCCGGTACATTTTCGGCGCAGAGTCACTCGACCAGTGAGCTATTACGCACTCTTTAAATGGTGGCTGCTTCTAAGCCAACATCCTGGTTGTCTAAGCAACTCCACATCCTTTTCCACTTAACGTACACTTTGGGACCTTAGCTGGTGATCTGGGCTGTTTCCCTCTTGACCACGGATCTTATCACTCGTAGTCTGACTCCCGAGTATAAGTCATTGGCATTCGGAGTTTGACTGAGTTCGGTAACCCGATGAGGGCCCCTAGCCCAATCAGTGCTCTACCTCCAAGACTCTTCACTCGAGGCTAGCCCTAAAGCTATTTCGGGGAGAACCAGCTATCTCCAAGTTCGATTGGCATTTCACCCCTACCCACACCTCATCCCCGCACTTTTCAACGTGCGTGGGTTCGGGCCTCCAGTAGGTATTACCCTACCTTCACCCTGGACATGGGTAGATCACCTGGTTTCGGGTCTACGACCTCGTACTATACGCCCTATTCAGACTCGCTTTCGCTACGGCTCCGTCTTTTCGAC
>NZ_CP012152.1:0-7500 GCF_001187595.1 Anoxybacillus gonensis | reverse complement strand
TGTTCATCAGCTAAAATAGCTTTTAAATGCGCAATGAGCTTCACTAGCTCCGCATATTCTTGTTCGATTTTTTCACGTTCTAATCCTGTTAAACGTTGCAGACGCATATCTAAAATCGCTTGCGCTTGTTTTTCACTTAACTGGAACTTTGTCATTAATCCTTCTTTTGCTACGTCTACAGTCGCAGATTGACGAATAAGCTCAATCACTTCGTCTAAATGATCAAGGGCAATACGTAACCCTTCTAAAATATGGGCGCGAGCTTCCGCTTTGTTCAATTCAAACTGCGTACGACGACGAATAACAATCTTTTGATGATCTAAATAATGCTGTAAACATTGTTTTAAGTTCAACACTTTTGGTTGACCGTCAACAAGGGCAAGCATATTAATACCAAAGCTTGTTTGTAATGCTGTTTGTTTGTATAAATTGTTGAGCACCACATGGGCACTTACATCTCTTCTTACTTCAATAACGATGCGCATGCCGCTCCGGTCAGATTCATCACGCAAATCCGTAATGCCGTCAATTTTCTTTTCACGTACAAGCTCAGCAATTTTTTCAATCAACTTTGCTTTATTTACTTGATAAGGCAATTCTCGGACGATAATTGTTTCTTTTCCGTTTTCTTTTTGTTCAATCTCTGCTTTGGCGCGCAATGTAATCGAACCTCGTCCTGTTTCATACGCTTTTCGTATACCGCCTCTTCCGATAATTTGCGCACCTGTCGGAAAGTCTGGACCAGGCAAATACTCCATTAGTTCAGCAATCGTCATATCTGGATCTTTCATTAGTTCTAATAAAGCGTCAATGACTTCCCCAAGTTGATGCGGCGGAATGTTTGTCGCCATCCCGACCGCAATACCTGAAGACCCATTTACGAGTAAATTTGGAAAACGAGCCGGCAACACAATGGGCTCACGTTCTGAGCCATCGTAGTTATCTTGGTAATCAATCGTATCTTTGTTAATATCCCGCAACAACTCCATCGAAATTTTCGACATTCTTGCTTCTGTATAACGCATAGCTGCTGCGGCATCTCCATCAATTGATCCAAAGTTTCCGTGACCATCAACGAGCATATATCGATAGTTAAAATCTTGTGCCATCCGCACCATCGTATCGTACACCGCTGCATCGCCGTGTGGATGGTACTTCCCGATCACTTCACCGACAATACGTGCGGACTTTTTGTAAGGCTTGTCCGCTGTCATCCCTAAATCGTGCATCGCATATAAAATTCGGCGATGTACCGGTTTTAGTCCGTCACGCACATCAGGAAGTGCACGCGATACAATGACGCTCATAGCATAGTCGAGAAACGATGCACGCATTTCTTGACTAATACTTATTTCTTTTACACGTTCAGACATATAGACGAACCTCCCTTACTTAACAAAATAATAAAACGAGGGGAGGGTGAACAAACACTCTCCGACATACTTAAATATCAAGATTTTTTACATACTTCGCGTTTTCTTCGATAAACTGTCTACGCGGTTCTACTTTATCCCCCATTAAAATTTCGAACGTTTCGTCTGCTTCCATCGCATCTTGCAAACTTACTTTTAGCAACGTTCTCGTTTCTGGATTCATCGTCGTTTCCCAAAGTTGTTCTGGATTCATTTCTCCAAGACCTTTGTAACGTTGAATAATCGGTTTTGGTTGTTCTGGTAACCGAGCTAATATTTCCTCAAGTTGTCGATCACTATATGCATACTCAATTCGTTTCCCTTGCTGAATTTTATATAAAGGTGGCTGAGCGATATAAACATAACCTTGTTCAATGACCTCGCGCATATAGCGGTAGAAAAATGTCAACAACAGTGTACGAATATGCGCCCCGTCGACATCTGCGTCCGTCATAATAATGATTTTATGGTAACGAGCTTTTGTAATATCAAACTCTTCTCCAATTCCCGTACCAAGAGCTGTAATAATTGCACGCACTTCATTGTTTGATAAAATTTTATCTAATCTTGATTTTTCCACGTTAATAATTTTTCCACGCAACGGTAAAATCGCTTGAAAATGACGATCACGTCCTTGTTTTGCAGAACCACCCGCTGAGTCTCCCTCAACGACATACAGTTCACATATCGATGGATCCTTCGAAGAACAATCCGCTAATTTCCCAGGCAAACTTGATACTTCAAGGGCATTTTTCCTTCTTGTTAATTCTCGCGCCCGTTTAGCTGCTAGACGTGCTCGTGAAGCTAAAATTCCTTTTTCAACAATTTTTTTCGCGACCGTTGGATTTTCAAGTAAAAACTTTTCAAATTGCTCCGCAAAAATGGACTCTGTCGCGGTGCGAGCATCGCTATTTCCGAGTTTTGTCTTCGTTTGTCCCTCAAACTGTGGAGACGGATGTTTCACGGAAATGATTGCTGTTAATCCTTCACGCACATCTTCACCCGTCAAATTAGCATCTTGTTCTTTAAACATATTTTTTTTTCGACCGTAATCATTAATGATTCGCGTCAACGCCGTTTTAAAACCTAACTCATGCGTACCGCCTTCGTGCGTGTGAATGTTATTAGCAAATGAGTATATATTACTCGTATAGCCATCGTTATATTGCAAGGCGATTTCAACTTGGATGCCGTCTTTTTCTCCCTCAATGTAAATCGGTTCATCGTGCAGTGTTTCTTTCGTCCGATTTAAATGTTTGACGTATGAAGAAATTCCACCTTCGTAATAATATTCGTTGCGTCGCTTTTCGCCACGTCGATCTTCTAGCGTAATGCGAATCCCCTTATTTAAAAAAGCAAGCTCTCGTAAGCGATGTGCGAGCGTGTCATAATCATACTCGGTTGTTTCTGTAAAAATTTCTGGGTCTGGTTTAAAATGAATAGTTGTCCCTGTCCGATCTGTCTCACCTACAACTTGCAAATCAGAACAAGGTACGCCTCGCGTATATTTTTGATAGTGAATTTTTCCATCACGATGCACATACACTTCTAACTCTTCTGACAGCGCATTGACAACAGATGCCCCAACTCCGTGTAAACCGCCAGACACTTTATATCCACCGCCGCCGAATTTTCCACCGGCGTGTAACACAGTCATAATTACTTCAACAGCTGGTCTTCCCATTTTTTCATGAATGCCAACAGGAATCCCACGGCCGTTATCGATTACTGTAATGCTGTTATCTTCTTCAACAATGACGTTAATTTCCGTACAAAATCCAGCTAACGCTTCATCAATGCTGTTATCGACAATTTCCCATACGAGATGGTGTAATCCTTTTGGACCAGTTGACCCGATATACATCCCTGGTCTTTTCCGTACCGCTTCTAACCCTTCGAGAACTTGAATTTGACTTTCATCATAAACGACTTGTTCTCTTTGTTCCATCGTCATTATTGATCACCTACGCTTTCCTTTTCGAACAATACGTTCGAGGTTTATAGAAAAACTATCGTCTCATCATTTGTCCAGAGACAACTTCATACACATCTGCCTCACGAATGACGCGATGCTCAATTCCATCTATGCTCGTTGTTGTTACAAATGTTTGTACTTTACCTTGGATAGCATCTAATAAATGCGTTTGGCGAAAATCATCAAGCTCTGATAGTACATCATCAAGTAACAGAATAGGGTACTCGCCAATTTCTGAAAAAATTAAATCGATTTCAGCTAGTTTCAATGAAAGAGCTGTCGTCCGTTGTTGACCTTGTGAACCGAACGTTTGTACATCTTTGCCGTTAATCGTAAAAGATAAATCATCTCGATGTGGCCCAATGAGCGTTGTACCTCGTTCGATTTCTTTTGTCTTTATTTTTGCGAACTTGTCGTTATACACTTCTACTATTCTCGACCATTGTTGTTCGTCTAATACATCAACTGAAGGACAATAGTGAATACCTAGTTGTTCATTGCCCCGGCTAATTTCAGCATGGATTGGTTTGGCCCACGTTTGTAACAATTCAATAAATTCATATCTTTTTAGAGTGATTTTTGCAGCGAACTCTACAAGCTGCTCCGTAAGCACATCGAGAAACGTGTCATCCGTCTGTTTTTTCGCCTGAAGCAGTTTCAAATATTGATTTCTTTGTTGCAACAATTTTTGATATTGTCCGAGCTCGTGCATATAAACAGGTGATACTTGACCAATTTCCATATCGATAAACCGTCTTCGAATTTGTGGGCTCCCTTTGACTAGGTTTAAATCTTCAGGGGCGAACATAACAACGTTCATATGGCCAACGTAGCTGCTTAATTTTGCCTGTTCAATATAGTTTAATTTCGCTTTTTTTCCTTTCTTCGACACAGTCAACTGCAAAAAAATTGGACCGTTTTTCTTTTCTACTTTACCTTCTATTTTAGCATAATCTTCTTCCCAACGAATGAAATCTTTATCGTTTGTTGTTCGGTGTGATTTTGCCATCGATAAGACGTAAATGGATTCCATAATATTCGTCTTACCTTGAGCATTTTCTCCTAAAATGACGTTTACTTTATTTCGAAATTGCCAACAACCTTGCTCATAATTCCGATAATTTTTTAAAGTTAATTGTTCTAAAAACAAAGGTGCTCCCACCTTTACGAACGAATCGTAAATGTACCGATTGTTTGAATATGAACAACATCTCCTACTTTCAACTTGCGACCGCGGCGTTGTTCCCTTTCGCCATTAACGAACACATCGTTTGTTTGTAAAAACCATTTCGCCATTCCACCTGTTGAAATGACGTTTGCTAGTTTTAAAAATTGTCCAAGTGTAATTGTTTCAGTTGAAATTTTTATTTCTTTCATCCATTATCCGCTCACTTTCTATAAAAGTGTCCATTCTTTCATTGTACTAAAAAATAAGGGGGAAGAAAAGGAAAGCTGCTAGATCTTCTAGCAGCTTTTTAGTATGTTCGTACAGGCAAAATTAACTGAAGCATAGAATCGTCATGAAGCGGTCGAATGACAAACGGCCGCATAGCACCAGTAAAGCTAATTTTAATTTCTGCCCCTTCTAACGCTTTTAATGCGTCCATCATATATTTTGCGCTGAAAGAAATTTTTAATTCTTCACCTTCTACCTGTTCACATTGTACTTCTTCGACAACTTTTCCGATTTCAGGTGAGTTCGATGAAATTTCAACGACTTTGTCAGACAATGTCGATAAACGAACGACGTTATTTCTTCCTTCACGCGCTAGCAACGATGCACGATCGATCGCTTGTAAAAACTCTTTTGTTTTGACAATCATATCTGTTTGGCTTTCTGTCGGGATGAGCCGGGATGTATCTGGATAGTTTCCGTCTAATAACCGTGAGAAAAACAATAAATGTTTTGTTTTGAATAATACTTGGTTTTCCGTTACGACAATGTGAACAGGCTCATTTGATTCTTCAAGAATTTTATTTAATTCGTTTAAGCTTTTGCCCGGAATGACAATGTTGTAATACGCTTCGGATTCCGTTTCTACTTTTGCTTTTCGCATCGCTAGTCGATGGCTATCTGTTGCAGTACACGTCAGTTCATTATTTTCAATGCGCCAGTTTACACCTGTTAAGATCGGGCGTGTTTCTGAGGTGGACACCGCAAATACCGTTTGGCGAATGACATGTTTTAGTAAATCAGCTGGCACTTTAAACATGTTTTCCTCTTGAATTTGTGGTAGGCGCGGATATTCTTCTGGATCTAATCCATTCAAATGAAATTCGGTTTTTCCGGAGCGGATCGTTGTGACGAATTGATCTTTTACTTCGATTTCTATCGTTTCTTTCGGTAACTTACGAACAATCTCACTGAAAAATCGTGCTTGTAAGACAACGCTACCTTGTTTTATGACGTCAACAATGACCCGATCTTCTTCTTCAGCTGGAATGAATGATTCGATCGAAATATCTGAATCACTTCCTGTTAAAGTAACGCCTTGTTTTGAGGCAACGATTTTAATTCCAGTTAAAATCGGAATAGTTGTTCGAGATGATACAGCTTTCATCACATCTTGTACACTTCTTACTAAATGATCGCGATCAATAATAACTTTCACAAAGAAAACCTCCCTAATTTATTTATTATATTTTTTTAAAAAACTATTAATCATAGTACTAGGCGCTGTGATTATGTGGATAAGTGAATAAAACAAAGGAAGCACAGACTATCCACATGTGGACAGACTGTGCACAAACATAAAGCAGTTATTCACATTATTTCAGTTTCTCCATAATTTCTTTTAGCTGTTTTTGTAATTGCACATCTGTTTGGATAAGCGCTGAAATTTTCTCGTGAGCATGGATGACAGTCGTATGATCACGTCCTCCAAATTCCTCGCCAATTTTCGGAAGTGAGCAGTCCGTCAGCTCGCGCGAAAGATACATCGCAATTTGGCGCGGAAATGCAACCGATTTTGTCCGTTTTTTTGCCTTAAAATCTTCGAGTTTCAAGTTAAAATGCTCCCCAACAACGCGTTGAATGTCTTGGATTGTAATGACTTTTGGTTTGGAGCTTGGAATAATATCTTTTAATGCTTCTGCTGCTAAATCTGCGTTAATTTCTTTGTTAATTAAAGAGGAGTAAGCAACGACGCGAATGAGAGCCCCTTCTAATTCACGAATGTTCGAGTCAATTTGATTAGCGATGTACAACATCACTTCGTTCGGGATGTCGAAGCCTTCTGCTTTTGCTTTTTTACGTAAAATGGCGATTCTCGTTTCTAAATCAGGAGGAGTAATGTCCGTAATTAATCCCCATTCAAAACGAGAACGAAGGCGATCTTCTAACGTCGGAATTTCTTTCGGAGGTCGGTCACTCGAGATCACAATTTGCTTACTTTCCTCATGTAACGTATTAAACGTATGGAAAAACTCCTCTTGTGTCTGTTCTTTTCCGGCGAGAAATTGAATATCATCTATTAACAGCACGTCCACGTTACGATATTTATTGCGAAAATCGTCTGGACGATTATCGCGGATGGCATTAATAAATTCATTTGTAAACTTTTCCGAAGATAAATAAACGACTTTCGCTGACGGATTATGTTCAAGAACGTAATGACCGATTGCGTGCATGAGGTGCGTCTTGCCTAGGCCTACACCACCATAAATGAAAAGGGGGTTGTACGCTTTGGCCGGTGCTTCTGCTACTGCTAAAGATGCAGCGTGGGCAAAGCGATTGCCTGATCCAATAACAAAAGTATCGAACGTATACTTTGGATTCAGCATACTTTGTGGAAATTCTGTTTGTTCGTCATCGTGTTTCCGCGGTTTGCTCGATGGTTTTAGATCAAATTCCTCTAGTGCTTGATGATTAGGGATCGTGCATTTAATTTTTAACTCTTCTCCGGTAATGTCATAGAGCGTTTGCTCAATGAGCCGCGTGTAGCGCGATTCGAGCCAATCTTTTGTAAATTCGTTTGGAACGGTAATAATAAGGATGTCGCCTTTTAGCGAATGAGCAGATGTCGATTTTAACCACGTTTCAAAGCTCGGTTTGCTAATTTTTTTCTCAATCTCGGCTAATGCTTTATTCCATAAGTCCGAAATATTTTCCAC